>JBDTRB010000009.1:0-57358 GCA_039931865.1 Acidobacteriota bacterium
CCGAAGGGAAGGAGGAGCCTCTCGGGGCGGGAGCCGCAGCGAACGGAGGGACGAGCCGAGCGGTCGAGCCGACAGGCGAGCCGCTCGGCGGTTTCTTCGCCGCGGGCCCGCGGCGAAGAAACGTCCCGAAGTGAGCGGAGGCGACGTTTAGTCCAGCGTCCGCACCGTGACGAAGTGCCGGTCCAGGGCGAACCAGAACATCGGAACCAGAGGGCGTTCGCTGCCGTCGGAGCGGAAGGCGCGGGGAGCCGCGAGGTCGGCCTCCCACTCGATCGTGAGCCGCTCGCCGCCGAAATCCGCGTCGACGCGTTCGCGCCTCTCGATCTGGCGCGGTGTAAAGGCCAGCGCTTCGTCTCCGGATTCGACCGCCAGCATCTCTTCCTTCGGCTTGTGCCTCCGGTCGAGCGTCTTCTCGCCGGAGACGCCCTGCATCGGGGAGATCCGGTAGATCTTGAGAAGAATCGGTGCCGTCGTTTTCTCTCCGAGGTCCAGGTACAGCGAATCGGGATGCACTTCCTCCCAGCGGTCGCATCTCGTTACGGTTGCGGCGACGCCTGAGAGCCGCTGCCCGGCCAGCGGCCCGGACAGCGCGAGCCCCGTCGCTGCGGACCAGTAAGTCCCCGTCTCACGGTCGCGGAATACGAGCGTGTCGCGCCAGAGCGCGCCGGTGCTCTCAAAGAGGAGGGTCCTTCCGGCGAGACGCCGGTCCCACGCGGCCGCGATGCCGGTCAGGGCGCACCGAACGACGACGTAGGGAGTGCCGCCGACGCCGTCATTGACGACCTCGAAGCGGTCGAGAAGACCCAGGGGATAGGCCCGGGCCTCGGTTCCTACCGCGATCCCCAGGACGCGGTCGTCCTCGTCGGGCCGCCGGGTGTGGCGCGCCAGCGGGACCATCGTCGCCTGGTCGATGCTCCTGAATTCGCCCTCCGGCGCCATCTGGACGAGCGGATCCCCCCCAACGACCGCGACGCGGGGACTCTCGCGGTAGCGGTGGGTGAGGCAGGAAGACGCGGCGAGAGCCGCCAGCGCCGTAAGGGCCTGGAGAGCCATTTTCCGAAGAACGCGATGGTCCCGATTCACCTCCCGTCAAGGTACACGATCCATGCCTGTTCACGTCCGGACCGTGGTCGCGACCGCGTCTTCGGTAGGCACGAAAGGCGACCTGCTCTTTCGCCGTCTGCTGGCGAGCTCAACTATCGACTATCAATCGGACCGGGTTCGCACCGGCGGGCGGGTTGGCCGGATGCGGGCTCCACCGTCCGCCTCGTCCCTCCGTTGGCTCTCGCTCCCGCCCCGAGGAGGCTCCTCTTTCCCTTCGGTCAGGAGACTCCTCTCGGCGCGAGCTTGACCACCAGCGAGACGGAATCGCAGCTCTCCAGCCGCCAGGAGTGAATGGTGAACGCGAAGGACGGGCGCCGCCCGCAATGGTTGCGTCCGCTTTCGCTCACTCGATTTCGCGGCGGCCTGGCCGGGGACGGTCGTTTTAGACGAGGGCGGGGGCGGGGGCGGGGGCGGAGACTGGCGCGGCTTCCCGGATTACGCGGCGATAGGTCGAGTCCCGTTCGAACGGCTCGCGGCCCGATTCGCGGATCACGCGCTCGAAATCGGCGCGCGTCATCCCGGACGCCGTCGTCGCTCCGGCGGCGTGCGTGATCGTCTCGTCGACGACCGTTCCCACCAGGTCGTCGGCGCCGAAGAAGAGCGCGATCTGCGCGAGCTTCGTCCCGATCTGGATCCAGTACGCCTTTACGTGCGGGAAGTTGTCGAGCAGGAGGCGCGACGCCGCGATCACGCGCAGGTCGAGCTGTCCCGAGGTCTCGGGGAGGTGAGCGAGCGGCGTGTTCTCGGGATGGAAAGCCAGCGGGATCAGTCCCGTGAAACCTCCCGTCTCGTCCTGCAGCGTCCGGAGCCGCAGGAGGTGATCCACGCGATCCTCGACCGTCTCGACGCTCCCGTAGAGCATCGTCGCGTTAGTGCGCACTCCCTGGAGGTGGCACTCTCGGGCGATGGAAAGCCACTCCTCGCCGGTGATCTTGTTCGCGCAGATGATGTCGCGCACCCGTTTTTCGAAGATCTCCGCGCCGCCGCCGGGACAGGAGTCCATTCCGGCCGCTTTCAACTCCGCGATGGTCTCTTCGATCGACTTCTTCCCGATGCGGGCGATCCAGTCGAGCTCGACCATCGTCCAGGCCTTCAGATGCACGGCGGGGTAGCGCGCTTTCAAGGCGCGCAGGAGCCCCGTGTAGTACTCGAAGGGCCAGGTCGGGTGAAGTCCTCCGACGATGTGGAATTCCGTGACGGCTTCCGAGTAGCCCTTGCCCGCCTCCTCGACCACCTCCGCGATCCCCATCTCGTACCCGCCGGGCTCGTTGACCTTTTTGGCCCACGCGCAGAGGGCGCAGTCCACCCAGCAGAGATTCGTGGGATTCAAGTATCGGTTGACGTTGTAGTACGCGACGTTGCCGTGCAGCCCCTCGCGCACGTGATTGGCGAGGCGGCCGAGCCCCAGGAAGTCGCGGGTCGTGAAGAGCGCGACGCCGTCGTCGAACGAGAGCCTCTCGCCCTCGAAGACTTTCCTGGCGATCGGCTCGAGATCGGAACCGTGGAAGGAGGACAGGCCGGTCACGGGATTGCGGGCTTGGTCACCGGCTGAAACGGAGTCTCCGACTGCGGGGAGATCTGGTCCACGAACGGAGCCACGTACCGGTAGCACTCCCAGCAGTACTTTTCCTGAGGATGAAACGTCCAGTCGACCACGCGGCCGACGGCGGGGAAATCAACGATCTCCTTGCCGCAGCGGTGGCACATGTCTTTCTCGCCCCGGACGAGACGCCACACAGGACCCATGCGGGTAGCGTATCAGGCGAAGGGCGAAGGGCGAAGAGCGGCGACGAGGCAGAGCAAGGAGCACGGCTGAGCCCCGGTCGAAAGAGCGGCGGGTCGATCAGGCCTTCCCGGTGCTTCCACGCATCGAATTTCTGGCGACGAGCAGGGCGAGGCATGCCGCGGCGGCCAGGGCGGCGCCGATCAAGAACGCTGTCCTCGCGCCGAAGAGCTTCCACCAGATCCCGAACAGGATCGAGGAGGGGAGCGCGGCCGCGCCGATGCCGCCGTGAAAGATTCCGTACGCGCGGCCGCGCAGCTTCTCTCCGACGAGGTCCGCGATGAGCGCCCTCTCGGCGCCTTCGGTCAGCGCGAAGAAGAGTGCGTAGAAAGCAAAGAGCGCCCAGAGCGTCCGGGGCCCGGCCACCCACGCAAAGCCCACGTACGCGATCGCGTACACGGCCCAGCCGATCGCGACGCACGGGACGCGGCCGATCCGGTCCGCGAGGATGCCTCCCGGAACGCCGGCGGCCGCCTTCACGGCGTGGAAGAACGCCCACAGAAGCGGGATCTGCCAGAGCTCGACGCCCGAGTCCCGGGCCCGCAGGAGGAGAAAGGCGTCCGTCGAGTTCGCCAGCGTGAAGAGGATGAAAATCGCGGTCGCGATTTTGAAGCCGCGTGGGAATAACTGCGGCGGGCCCGCTTCGCTCAGGGCGGGAATGGCGGCGGTTTGAACCGGCGCCTCCCGAACGCGCCAGACCAGCAGGGCCACTCCGACCGCGCCCGGAATCATTGCGAGGAGGAATACGGTTCGCTCGTCGGGCGCGATGGTTTTCAGGAGGAGCGCGGCGACGAGCGGGCCGACCACCGCCCCGGCGTTGTCCATCGCGCGCTGAAGGCCGAAGGCGCGGCCCCGTCTGTCGGCGGGCACGAGGTCCGCGAGAAGTGCGTCGCGCGGGGCCGTGCGGATGCCCTTGCCGACCCGGTCCGCGAACCGGATCGCGAACACCTGCACCCAGTTGGTCGCGAGGCCGACTAAAGGGCGCACGAGTCCCGCGAGCGTGTAGCCGGCGACGACGAGCGGCTTGCGGCGGCCGGTCCTGTCGGCCCACCACCCGGACGCGATCTTCGTCACGGATGCCGTCGCCTCGGCGGCGCCCTCTATCAGGCCGAGCGTCGCCGGACCGGCGCCTAACGTGCGAGTCAGGAAATCCGGCAGCAGCGGATAGATCATGTCCGACGCGAAGTCGGTGAGAAGAGAGACCCATCCGAGGGTCAAGACCCCATTCGGAAGTCGGACGCTGGGAGCTTTTTTCGAATTATTTAAGGACATCCGGCATGCAAGCCTTATTTCGTACGGAAAACATTCACGCCTTCGGCCCCATGATAATCGCAGGCGTGCGCCATCAGGCTTCCGACGCCTTCATCCTCGGGACATACCCGCTGCGGGAACGCGACCGGATCGTCGTCTTTCTGACGCGCGACTCGGGGAAGAAGCGGGGCGTCGCCCGCGGGTCTCGCGGACCGAAGAGCGCCTTTTCGGGCGCCCTGGAGCCGATGACCGAGGCGCGGGTCCTCTACTTCGAAAAGGAGGGCCGGGAGCTCGTTTCGCTCGACTCCGCGGACGTGATCCGGTCGTCATTCCCGCTCGCGAAGGACCTCGACCGGGGGCTGCTTCTTTCCGCCTTCGCCGAGTCGCTCCAGACGTTCGTGTCTGACTCGGATCCCGCGGAGCCGTTCTACCGGCTCGCGCGCCACGTGATCGACGGTCTCTTCGCGGGAGCCCCGGCCGACGCGGTCGCGGCCTACTTCGACGTTTGGATCCTGAAGCTTTCGGGGCTCTTTCCGAGCCCGGCGGAATGCGCGGTCTGTGGCGGGCCTCTTCCCGCGGAAGGCGCGCTGCTCTTCGAGGAGACTCGCCCGGGGTTCGTGCACGCCGAATGCCGGCGCGGCGAGGCGCAGCGGGTGAGTCCCGCGGGGCGCCAGGCCCTTGCCCGGATCCTTCGCTCCCCGCTCGATCCTTCCACGAAGATCGCGGGCCTCTCCGAAGTGTCGTCGGTCGCCCGGCGCGCGCGTCGTCATTTCCTGGGCCACGAGCTCAAGTCCCAGCGGGTGCTGGCCGAACTGCGCGAGGACCGGTAGCTCGCGGTAAACTCGGACCGATGCTCACGTTGCAGAAATTAATCGCCGAACTGACGGCGTTCTGGGAAGGCGAGGGATGCCTGATCGAACAGCCCTACGACCTTCCGATGGGCGCGGGCACGATGCACCCGGCGACCTTTCTGAGGGTTCTGGGGCCGGATCCCTGGCGGTGCGCGTACGTGCAGCCTTCGCGGCGCCCCGCGGATGGCCGGTACGGCGAAAATCCGTTCCGGCTCGGCAAGCACATGCAGCTCCAGGTGGTCTTAAAGCCCTCTCCCGACGATGTCCAGGAGACGTACCTGCGCAGTCTCGAGCGGCTCGGCGTCGTCCTCGCGGACCATGACATCCGTTTCGAGGAGGACAACTGGGAGTCGCCGACGCTCGGCGCCTGGGGAGTCGGATGGCAGGTGCTGATGGACGGGATGGAAATCACCCAGTTCACGTATTTCCAGCAGGCCGGCGGTATCGACCTGGCGCCGATCACCGCCGAGATCACGTACGGCCTGGAGCGCATCGCGATGTTCCTGAACAAATTGAATTCCGTCTTCGACGTTCAGTGGAGCGCGGACACGACGTACGGGCAGGTCCGCCGGCAGGACGAAGTCGAGCTCTCGAAATACGGGTTCGAAGTCGCCGACGCCGCGCTCGCCTCCCTGCTCTTCGACCGGTACGAGGGCGAAGCGCGCCGCTGCCTCGCCGCGGGGCTGGTTCTCCCCGCCTACGAGGCGACGCTCGCCTGTTCGCATCAATTCAACCTACTCGACGCGCGTGGGGCCGTCTCCGCGACGGACCGGGTCGGCCTGATCCGCCGCGTTCGCGATCTCGCCTGCGCCTGTGCTCGCGCCTCCGTGGCCCGCGGCGAAGGGCGCCTGGCCCCGGCCGCCGAGCCCGAGCCGGCAGCCGCGCGGTGAGCGCCGGCGATCCGTCGGAGGCGCGGTCTCAGGCGCCGACAGCGCGCGGCGATTTTCTCCTCGAGATCCGGACCGAAGAGATCCCGGCGGCCGCTCTCGGGGCCGCCAGGCTGGATCTCCAGCGTCGCACCGCCGAGGCGCTCGCGGCGGAGGGCCTCGTCGCGGCGGAGGAGCGTTCGTTCGCGACGCCGCGGCGCCTGATCCTCTGGCTGCGGGAGCTCCCGGACCGCCAGGAGGACCGCGCGTCGGAAGTGCTCGGCCCGCCGGCGTCCGCCGCATTCGACTCGGACGGAAAGCCGACGCGCGCCGCCGAGGGATTCGCGAAGGCACAGAAAGTGGAGATCTCGTCCCTGGTGGTCGTTGAGTCGCCGCGAGGCCCCACCGTGGCTGCCCGCCGCACGATCCCGGGCCGGTCCTGCGCCGATGTTCTCTCCGAGGTCCTGCCGCGCGTCGTCTCGGCGCTCTCTTTCCCGAAGACGATGCGGTGGGCGCGGGGAGAAAGTGTTTTCGTCCGCCCCGTAAGAGGCGTCCTGGCGCTCTACGGCGGGACCGTCGTTCCGCTCGACCTCTTCGGCGTTTCGTCCGGCAACGAGACGCGCGGCCACCGCATCCTGTCGGACCGTCCGATTACGGTCGCGGGGGTGGAGGATTACTTCGCGCAGCTCCGATCAGCGCGCGTGGAGCCCGACGGTGAAAAACGACGCATCACGATCCTCGAATCCGCGAGGGAAATGGCCCGGAGCGTCGGAGGGACGATCGAGCCCGACGCGGACCTCGTGGCAACGCTCGCCGACCTCGTCGAATGTCCCGGGACGGTGCGCGGCTCGTTCTCCCCGGAGTTTCTCGACATTCCCGAGGAGATCACGACGACCGCGATGCGCGTTCACCAGAAATACCTGCCGGTGCGCGGCCCGTCGGGCCTGCTGCCGCACTTCGTCGCGGTCATGGACAACGCCGAGGACCGGAAGGGCCTGATCGCGAAGGGAAACGAGTGGGTGTTGAACGCCCGCCTCGCCGACGCCCGCTTCTTCTACGAGTCCGACGTGCGGCAGCCGCTCGAGTCGCGGTTGCAGGATCTTTCGCGACTCACGTTTCAGGATCGGCTGGGCGACTACCTCCAGAAAACGGGCCGGCTGCAAGAGCTCTCCGAGACGATTGCTCACGTCGTGGCGAGGCCGGATCTCGTGGATTCGGTCCTGACGGCGGCGCGGCTCTCGAAGGTGGATCTCACGACCCTGATGGTGAAGGAATTCACGGACCTCCAGGGAGTGGTCGGAGGAATTTATGCGCGGCGCGAGGGGCAGCCGGACTCCGTCTGGAAGGCGATCTACGATCAGTACCGTCCCGCTTCGGCGACCGACGACCCTCCGCGAGAAGCGGCCGGAGCGATCCTTTCCATGGCGGACCGATTCGACACGCTGGCCGGGCTCTTTACGATCGGTCTGATCCCGACGGGCTCCCGCGACCCGTACGGGCTCCGGCGCGCCGCTTTCGGAATCGTGTCGATCGCGACCGCGCGGCGCTGGCGGCTCGACTGGCGGCCGGTCGCGCGGAAGGCGATTTCTCTCCATTCCGGCGTGCCCGGCGCGAATCCCGAGGCCGTCCTCGCGGAGCTCGGGACGTTTTTCGGGGAGCGTCTCCGAACCCTGCTCGAAAGGCGCGGTCACACGTATGACGAAATCTCGGCGGTCTCCAATACCGGCGTCTGGGATTTTTCCGACGTCGCGGATCGCGCGCAGGCCCTCACGCAGGCGCGGAGGGAAATGGATTTCCGCTCCCTCGTTCTGGCCTTCAAGCGAATCCGCAACATCGTCGGCGCGGAGGATGCGGCGGGCACCCCGACCGCCGAGCTGTACCGCGAGCCTGCCGAGCGGCGCCTGGCGGCGGATTTTTTGCAGGCGCGGCAGGCGATCGAAGAGCTGGCGGGGTCCCGCCAATACCGAGAAGCGATGGGAATGATCGCGTCGATCGCGCCCTCGCTCGACCAGTTTTTCGTGGAAGTTCTGGTGAACACTCCGGAAGAGGATCTGCGCCGGAACCGTCTGGCGCTGCTCGCCTCCATCCAGAGAGAGTTCTCGAAGCTCGCGGATTTTTCGGAGATCGTGGTGGAAAAATGAGGGGCACTCGATGAAGCGCGTCTTTTACTTCGGCGAAGGGGAGGCGGAAGGCGCCGGGATGGGCAAGGAAACGCTCGGCGGCAAGGGCTCGGGGCTGGCCGAAATGACGGCGCTCGGCATCCCGGTGCCTCCGGGATTCACGATCGAGACGGGCGTCTGCGTCGACTTTTCCAACGGCGCCAGCCTGGACGGAGTGCGCTCCGAGGTCGAGTCGGCTCTCGCGCGGCTCGAGCACTCCACCGGGAAACGGTTCGGCGATCCGGGGGACCCGCTGCTCGTGTCCGTTCGATCCGGGGCGCGGTCGTCGATGCCCGGAATGATGGACACGATCCTGAATCTCGGCCTGACGAGCCGCGCGATGAAAGGCCTCGCCGGAGTGTCCGGTCAGAGGTTCGCGCTCGACTGCCGCCGGCGATTTCTCGAGATGTACGGGGACGTGGTTCTGCGGGTGCCGCGGCACGAATTTGACAAGACGCTGGCGGAAAAGAAAAGCGAGCGCAACGTGACGTCCGACGTGGATCTCACGGCGGACGATCTGACCGACGTCGTGGGGAAACACGAGAAGATGATCCGCGAGAAGACCGGGAAGGAGTTTCCCGAAGACCCCCGCGAGCAGCTCTGGGGCGCGATCGCCGCCGTGTTTCGCTCATGGGACAACGAAAGGGCGAAGACCTACCGCAAACTGCATCACATTCCGGACGACTGGGGCACCGCCGTCAACGTCCAGTCGATGGTGTTCGGGAACCGCGGCGAGACCTCGGCCACCGGGGTGGCGTTCACGCGGGATCCTTCGACGGGCGAGCGGCGGTTCTACGGCGAGTTTCTCCCCAACGCTCAGGGTGAGGACGTCGTCGCCGGCATCCGGACGCCCCGCCCGCTTTCGAAGGACGGGTCCAACCTCTCTCTCGAAGAGACGATGCCCGAAGCGTATGCCGAGCTCCTCCGCCTGCGCGACGTGCTCGAAACGCGGTATCGCGACATGCAGGATCTCGAGTTCACGATCGAAGACCGCCGCCTCTATCTTCTGCAGACGCGCAACGGGAAGCGGACGGGCTTCGCGGCGGTGCGGATCGCGACCGAGATGGTGGACGAGGGGCTGATCTCGGAAGACGAGGCGATCGCCCGGGTCGAATCGGAGCAGCTCGTACAGCTCTTGGCCCCGGTGTTCACCGGAAACGAAAAGCAGTCGGCGGTCAAGTCGGGTCGGTACCTCGGCAAGGGGCTTCCGGCCGGGCCGGGGGCGGCGTGCGGGCAGATCGCGTTCACCGCGGACCGCGCGGTCGCGATGGCCGGCGAGGGAAAGCCGGTGGTGCTGGTTCGCGAGGAAACTTCGCCCGAGGACATCGCAGGCATGCATGCCTCCGTCGGAATCCTCACGACCCGCGGCGGAATGACGTCGCACGCCGCGGTCGTTGCGCGGGGAATGGGCAAGACCTGCGTCGTCGGCGCGGGAGAGCTGTTTGTCGACGGAGCACATGGCCAGATCCGCGCCCGCGGACTCTCCGCCGGAGAAGGCGACTGGATCTCGGTGGATGGATCCACGGGCGAAGTGCTGCTGGGCAAGATCGCGACCCAGCCGTCCGAGGTGCTTCAGGTCGTTCTCGAAGGGTCGATCCCGATGGAGAAGTCTCCTGTCGCGATGGCTTTCACGCGGCTGCTCGCGTGGGCCGACGCGCGGCGGCGGCTCGGCGTGCGGGCGAACGCGGACACGCCCGAGGACGCCCGGGTTGCGCGGCTCTTCGGGGCGGAAGGAATCGGGCTCTGCCGCACCGAGCACATGTTCTTCGAGGAAAAGCGGATCCTGGCGGTGCGCGAAATGATCCTCGCCGACACGCCCGAGGGCCGACGCGAGGCGCTCGCGAAGATTCTCCCGATGCAGCGGGAGGACTTCCTCGGCATCTTCCGGGAGATGGCCGGCCGGCCGGTCACGATCCGCCTTCTCGATCCTCCCCTCCACGAGTTCCTTCCGAAGGAGGACGAAGCCGTTCGCAAGACCGCCGAGGACCTCGGCGTGTCCCCCGATGCGATCCGCGAGCGAGTCCACGCCCTCGCCGAGGTGAACCCGATGCTCGGCCATCGCGGCTGCCGGCTCGGGATCACCCACCCGGAGATTTACGAGACCCAGGTCTGCGCGATCTTCGAAGCGGCGGCGCAGGCGCTCGCCGAGGGAGTCCACCCGAATCCGGAAGTCATGATCCCGCTGGTCGGCGCCCGGGGAGAGTTCGACCGACTGAGGAAGCTGGTCGACGAGACCGCGCGTCGCATCGCCGGAAACCGCGTCAACTATCGCGTCGGGACGATGATCGAGGTTCCGCGCGCGGCGCTGCGGGCGGGCCGCATCGCCCTGAACTGCGACTTCTTCTCCTTCGGCACGAACGACCTGACGCAGCTCACCTATGGCTACTCGCGCGACGACGCGGCGTCGTTTCTGCCGATTTACATCGCTGAGGGGATCCTCCCTGAAGACCCGTTCGCGAGCCTCGACCAGTACGGGGTCGGCGAGCTCATCTCGCTCGCTACACGCCGCGGACGCGAGGCGAAACCCGGCTTGAAGATCGGTATCTGCGGAGAGCACGGCGGCGACCCGAGGTCGATCGAGTTCTTCCACACGGTGGGACTCGACTACGTCTCTTGCTCTCCGTTCCGCGTCCCGGTCGCGCGCCTCGCCGCGGCCCGGGCCGCCCTGAGCGGCGGAACGGCAGCCTCCGCGACGGCATAACGTCGCCTCCGCTCACTGCGGGACGCGCTCACGCGCCGGCCAGCGGCTCGCCTGTCGGCTCGACCGCTGGCCTCGTCCCTTCGTTCGCTGCGGCTCCCGCCCCGAGAGGCTCCTCCCTCCCTCCGGTCGGGAGACTCCTCTCGGGGCGAGCTTAGCCACCAGCTCGCCGGAAGCGCTGCTCCCTCCCCGCGGGAGAGGGTTGGGGTGAGGGGCCGTCGCCTCCGCTCACTCCGGGACGTGCCGTTCGCTGCGGCGAACGGCACCGGCGAGCGGCTCGACTGCTGGCTCGACCGCTGCCTCGTCCCGCACGCGCCGCGGCGAGCCTGGCCACCAGCTTGCCGGAGACGCAGCTCTTCTCCTTCTCCCCGCGACTCAGGGAGCGAGCCGGGTGGAGGCGATCTCGGAGATCGTCTAGGATCGTCCGGCGGCTCGAAGGCATTCCCCGCCTCTCACATCCAGAACATTCCGGAGACCTCTTCCCGATGATCGGCACGACCGTCGCGCGCTACAAGATCCTCTCGAGGCTCGGGGCCGGCGGCATGGGCGTCGTCTACGAGGCGGAGGACACGGAGCTCGGGCGGCGGGTGGCGCTCAAGTTCCTGCCCGAGGAGACTACGAAGAGCGCGGATGCCCTCGAGCGGTTCAAGCGCGAGGCGCGCGCCGTTTCAGCGTTGAATCACCCGCACATCTGCACCATCCACGACGTCGGAATGCACGACGGCGTGCCGTTCCTTGTGATGGAGAAGATCTCAGGGCAGACCTTGCGGCACGCGATCGGTGGCCGGCCGATGCCGATCGACAGAGTGATCTCGCTCGGCGAGCAGATCGCCGACGCGCTCGACGCCGCGCACCGCGCCGGGATCGTGCACCGCGACCTGAAGCCGGCGAATCTGTTCGTGACCGACCGGGGCGACGCCAAAATCCTCGACTTCGGACTCGCGAAGATGGCTTCGGCGGAGGCGAGCGGTCCGGTCACCGCGGATGCGCCGACGGTGGCGGGAGAGTTCCTCACCGAGGCCGGCACAACGCTCGGAACGGTGGCATACATGTCACCGGAGCAGGCCCGCGGCGACGTTGTCGATGCGCGTAGCGACATCTTTTCGCTCGGTGTCGTGCTCTACGAGATGGCGACCGGGCGGCTGCCGTTCGAAGGCGCGAACAGCGCCGAGTTCTTCGCGGCGATTTTGAAGACCGAGCCGCAGGAGCCGAGCCGCTGGAACTCGGCGATTCCGGCGAAGCTCGACGAGCTGATCCTGAAGGCGCTCGAGAAGGATCTCTCGCTGCGCTATCAGAGCGCTGCCGACCTGCGCGGCGATCTGCTGCGGCTGCGGCGCGATGCGAGCTCGGCTTCGGCGATGAGTGCCCGGGACTCGACGGACAGATACGAAAAGATTTCAGTGAAGGGAAGGGACTCCTCGGACTCGCGTTCCGGGCTTTGGTTCGGCGTCGGGGCCATCGCGCTGGCTGCACTCGCGGGGCTCGGCTATTTTGCGACGCGTGGCGGTACGCCAGGCAGTCCGAAGAGCGATTCCGGAGCAGTGGCCGGAGGCGGTGCGCTGGCCTCGGCGAGCAACGCGGTCGCCCCCGAGCACTCGATTGCCGTGCTGCCGTTCTCGGACATGAGCGAGAAGAAGGACCAGGGATACCTCGCGGACGGTCTTGCGGAAGAGCTGATGGGCATGCTGTCGAGGATTCCGCGGCTGAAAGTGCCGGCGCGAACATCCTCCTTCTACTTCAAGGACCATCCGGCAACCATCGCCGAGATCGGCAAGGCGCTCGGCGTCGCGAACATCCTCGAAGGCAGTGTGCGCAAGTCCGGCGACGCGCTCCGAATCCGCGTCGAGATGGTGCGGGCCGACGACGGCTATCGGGTCTGGTCGGAGACCTACGATCGGAAGCTCGACGACATCTTCAAGACCCAGGACGAGATCGCTGGCGCCGTGGTCAAGGCGCTCGAGGTGAGGCTGCTCGAAGGTGAGATGCCCAGGGCGACGCCGACCACGAGCCAGGAGGCTTACTCCCTCTACCTCCAGGCGCGCGCGCTGCACTATCGGGGCACCCATGCCGACAACGTCACGGGCATCGGGCACCTGGAACGCGCGCTCGAGCTCGATCCGAATTTCGCGCCCGCATGGTTCGGGCTCGCCGACGCTCTCATTTTCGACTACGTCTACTTTGGTGGCGGATCGTTTGAGAAGGTTCATGCGCGAGCTCGCTCGGCAGCCGAAACTGCGCTGCGCCTCGATCCGAAGCTGGCGGATGCCCATCTGGCTATGGGGCGGGTCCTGGGCGAGCTCGAATGGAACTGGACGGCCGCCGACGCCGAGCTCAGGCGAGCGCTGGAGCTCGACCCGAACAATTTCCTCGCTCTGTGGGTGGCTTCCGGGTATGCGCTCGTCGGGGATCGACTCGACGAGGCTCTCTCGCTTGCCGAGCGGGCCGTCGCAGTCGATTCCATCGGCTACGGCGCTTACTGGGGACTGGGAGACGTGCAGCTGCGTCGCGGCAGTCTGGTCGATGCGGAGGCGGCGTATCGCAAGGCATCGGGGCTGAATCCGGCCAGCGCCGGAGTTCACGCGTGGCTCGGCGTCGTGTTGCTCGAACGCGGGAGGCCCCAGGAGGCGGTCACCGCCTTCGAGCATGAGACCGACGACGGCTGGAAGCAGTACGGCCTCGCCCTGGCCTTCGATGCTCTGGGACATCGGAGCGAAGCCGATCGGGCGCTCGCCGTGCTCGAGAACGATTTTCCCGACAGCCGGGCCTGGAGCATCGGCTCCATCTACTCCTGTCGCCAGCAGCCGGATCGAGCCTTTTCCTGGTTCGATCGCGCCTACCGCCAGCGCGACGGGCAGCTGGCGCTCATCAGGGCGGATCCGTGCGTTGGCAAGATCGAAGGCGACACTCGCTACAAAGCGTTGCGAAAGAAATTAAACCTGCCGGAGTGACGGAGAAGATTCTGCGGCGAGTCTCGCGACCCGCTCCACTCCGGCGGGCCGCAGATGAGCCCCCTGGCGGATAATCGCACGATGAACTTTTTTCTGTTGAGTGTTCTGATCGCCGCCGTGGGATCGTCTTCCTCGCCGCCTGCCGATCTGATTCTTCTCCACGCGAAAATCTGGACCGGAGATCCCGCTCGACCGCAGGCCCCGGCGCTCGCCGCGCGGGGCGGTCGGATCGTCGCGGTCGGGACGGACGCAGAAGTCGAGGCACTGCGAGGCCCCAGGACCGTCGTGGTAGAGGGCAGCGGCCGACTGGTGGTTCCCGGCTTCATCGACGCGCACACTCACATGTCGATGGGCGGCTTCAATCTGCTCGCGCTCGACCTCCGGCAAACGAAGGACCCGCGGGAGTTCACGCGCGTACTCGCCAAGTTCGTGAAGACGCGCCCTCCGGGCGTCTGGCTGACCGACGGTGCCTGGGACCACGAACAGTGGACGCCTCCGCGTCTGCCAACGCGCGAGATGCTCGACCCCGCCACGGGAGACCACCCGACCTGCCTCTCGCGTCAGGACGGCCACATGTCGGTCTGCAACACCCTTGCGTTGAAGCTCGCGAACATCACGCGCGATACCCCCGATCCGCCGGGCGGCGTCATCATGCGCGATGGGCGCGGCGAACCCACCGGGGTTCTCAAGGATGCGGCGATGGATGCCGTGAGCGCCGTCCGCCCCGCCCGCACGGCCGCGGAGCTGCTGGAGGGGCTGCGAACCGCCATGCGCCACGCCGCGTCGGTCGGGGTCACGTCCGTTCAGGACCTCCCGGGAGAGACGGGGGACCTCGACGCCTGGGAAACGCTTCGCCGAAACGGCGAGCTGACCGTGCGCGTGCACTACCGGCTCCCGCTCTCCCGCTGGGAGAAGGCAGTCGAGCGCCGCGCCGCCATGCGGAACGACGAATGGGTGAGGCTTGGCGGAGTGAAGGGTTATGCGGACGGATCGCTCGGATCCTCCACCGCGCTTTTCGATGCGCCGTACGCGGACGACCCGAAGAACTCCGGCGTCTTCGCCTCGGAGGCGATTCCTCTCTCCCGTCTGGAGGAACGCGTCGCGGGCGCGGACCGCGCGGGCCTTCAGGTCGTCATCCACGCGATCGGCGACCGCGCCAATAGAGAGATCCTCGACGTCTACGAACGGGTCGCCCGTTCGAACGGGCCCCGCGACCGCCGGTTCCGGATCGAGCACGCGCAGCATCTGAGGCCAGCCGACATTCCGCGCTTCGGACGTCTCGGCGTGATCGCCTCGATGGAGCCGTACCATGCGATCGACGACGGCCGCTGGGCCGAAAAACGCATCGGCCGTGAGCGATGCCGCACGACGTACGCTTTTCGCTCGCTGCTCGACGCCGGCGCCCGGCTGGCATTCGGCTCCGACTGGGACGTGGCCCCGCTTTCGCCCATTGCCGGAATCGACGCCGCCGTCACCCGGCGAACCATCGACGGACGCAATCCGCGCGGCTGGTTTCCCGAGCAGCGGATCGGAGTCGTCGAAGCGCTGACCGCGTACGGGAGCGGCGCCGCCTGGGCGGCTTTCGAGGAGAACGAGAAGGGAACGCTCGCGCCCGGAAAGCTGGCCGACTTCGTCGTCCTGTCGAGCGACATCGTGAGCGTCCCGGCGGACCGGATCGTGGACGCGAAAGTCGAGGCGACCGTAGTCGGCGGGAAGATCGTCTACCGCTCGAACTAGCAGCTCTTCGGTTCGGCGCGGCCTCTGCCTCCCGCGGATACACTGCGGGCGTGCCGAGGATCCATCGCCTGTCGAGCGGGGTCATCGACCGGATTGCGGCCGGCGAGGTCGTCGAGCGCCCCGCCTCCGTCGTCAAGGAGCTCGTCGAGAACGCTCTGGACGCCGCGGCCTCCCGGGTGCAGGTCGAGGTAGATGGGGGCGGCGTCCGGCGCATCCTCGTCCGCGACGACGGAATCGGGATGTCCCGGGAGGACGCGCGACTCGCCGTCGAGCGCCATGCGACGTCGAAGATCTCCTCCGACGAAGACCTCGTCTCGGTCTCCAGCTACGGGTTCCGCGGCGAGGCGCTTCCGTCGATCGCCTCGGTCGCTTCGCTCACGCTGACGACCGCGGACGGTTCGTCGGGCGAGGCCGTGCGGCTGCGCGTGCGGTACGGGGCGGAGGAAAAGATCGAGGTCGCCGCCCGGCCGCGCGGGACGGACGTCCTCGTCGAGGACCTCTTTTCGAGGACGCCGGCCCGCCGCAAGTTCCTCGCATCCCCCGAGGCGGAGGGCCGCGCGGCCGCCGTCGCGGTGACGCGTGCCGCTCTCGCGAACCCCTCGATCGCCTTCTCCCTGCACTCGAACGGCCGGGAGCTGCTGGACGCTCCGGCTGCGGTGGACCGCGCCGCCCGGATCCTCCAGGTCTTCGGACGCGACACTCTGGGCGAGCTCGAGCCGTTCGAGGCTCGATCCGGGCCCGTCCGCGCCTCGGGATTCGTTACGCGCGGTTCCGTCACCTTCGGAACCCGGAGATTTCAATATCTCTTTGCGAACGGGCGGCCGATCGAGGACCGGGCACTCGCCCGCGCCATCGGCCAGGCTGCGCGGGACGCGATCCGCACCGATCGGTTTCCGGCGGTCTTCCTCTATCTGACGGCGGAGCCCGGCGCGATCGACGTCAACGTCTCGCCGGCGAAGACGACCGTCCGCTTCGCCGATGCCGGCACGGCTTACAGGCTCGTGTACCACGCGGTCCACTCAGCGCTCCTCGCCGGCAAGGAAGAGCGGCGCCTGAAGTCCGTTCCCTCGGAGCCGTTCGTGTCGGAGCCACCGGCCGTTTATGGCGGGCTCGACGACGACGAGATCCCTCCCGGTCCCGCCCCGGCGCCCCCGACGACGGGAGCCCCGCCCGCGCCGACGGGAACCACAGCCCCGCCGCCTCCCGCGGAGAAGCGGCTGCCAGACCTCACGGCGATCGGGCAGCACCGCGAGTCGTACATCCTGGCGACGGGTAGCGAGGGGCTGCTCATCATCGACCAGCATGCGGCGCACGAGCGCGTTCTTTACGAGAGGATCCGGGATCGGATTGCCTCCGGGCGCGTGCTATCGCAGAAGCTTCTCGTCCACGCGCTTTTCGAAGCGACGCCGGAAGAGGCGGAGACGCTGGGAACCCGGATGGCGGATCTCGCCTCCGCCGGATTCGAGGTCGAGCCGATGTCCGGCCGCTCGTACGGCATCGGGGCGATTCCAGCCGAGGCCCGGGAGAGGACCGCCGCGGAGCTCCTGCGGGAGACGCTCGCACGACTCCACGAGAGCGGGTCGGCGGACGAGACCGAGAGGCGAGACAGGATGGCGGCGGGCATCGCGTGCCGGTCCGCAATCACGGTCCGGTACCACCTGGCCGCGGAGGAGATCCGGCGGCTGCTGTCCGACTGGCTGCGCTGCGAGGACCGCTTCACCTGTCCGCACGGGCGTCCGGTGGTCCTGTCGATGTCCGAGGAAGAGATGGAGAGGTATTTCAAGAGGCGGTAGCCGGGTGAGGGGTGAGGGATGAAGGGTGAGGGGTAAGGCGGGTTAGGGATCAGGGGTCAGGGCCGAACTCGGACCCTTCGATTCCCGATTCCCGATTCCCGATTCCCGATTCCCGAAATTTTCTTCGCGCCTCACGCCTCACGCCTCACGCCCTCACCCCTCACGACCCAGTCGACGGCGACAGGCCGTCTCAGCTCACAAGGTCCTCGGCGGCATCCCGACTCCGTCGGCGTTCTCGCGCCGGCGGCGCCTCAGGTGTGTGGCGATCAGCACCACTCCGAGAAGGATGAAGGCGGCGGGGGCGCCCCACCGGTCGAGGAAGCTCCAGTCGATGTCGAAGTACCGATCGATCAGCCACAGCGATCCGAGCCCCACGAGGATGACGCCCCAGGTCAGGCTGGCGGTGCCGCTCGAGACGCGCACGGGCGGGGGCGCCCCGGCCGCGGGGCCGAAGCCGGTCGCCAGGACATAGCCGCGGTTGATGGCGTGGGCCTGACGGACCGCGTCGATGACCGCGAAGAAGAAGACGAACGCGATCATCGGGCCGAAGAATTCGCCGCGGCCGTGGGCGGAAGCGCTGATGCAGATGACGAAGGCGACTCCGAACGCGAGTCCCCGCTGGTACAGCCCGAGATAGAGGTGGCCGAGGCCCGGGAACATCGACAGCAGCCCGGCGAGCGCGGGAGATTTCCGATCCGCGACGTAAGCCGCGGGCGGAGCCACCACGGGTGGAGGCGGAACGGCCGCCGGCGGCGGGGAAAACGGCGCGGCCGGTGGGGGCGGCGGGGGCGGCGAGTAAGGCGTGCTCTGGTCCATGGCGTTCTCCTCCTGGCGGGCGATCAGGCGCGCCACGTTGGAATCGAGGTTTCGTTTTCGTTTCTCGGGACGTTCCGCTCTTCGCCGTTGCGCGGACGGGTCTGCGGAGGACGGGGACTCTGTTCGGGTCTCATGACGAGAGCAATGACATTGGTGAGTACCGCGCGTCCGTATCCGCCGGCGCGGCCGCGCCAGACAGCCACGGCGCGTACGGCGCGCTGCTGGAAACCGCCCAGGCGGTCCGCCAGCGATGCGTCGGCCACGACGGCCACGTTCTTCGCTTCATACTTCAAACCCGCTCCCGCTCTTCGGGCGAGGTCCGCGGGGTTGAAACCCGCGAGCATCACGAAGAGCGCAGCGGCGTAGGCAAAGCCGATGGCCGCGCGCGGGTCGAGGATTCCCTTCCAGCGAGACCGCGGCTTCACGGGCCTCGTCGCGGAGATCCGTCCGGCGAACCACGGAGCGGCTTCCGGCGCGGTCAGGTCCCGCATGCCCGTGAGAGTCTCGTACGCTTCGCGGCACCCGTCGCAGCGCGACATGTGGAACGTCAGCCGCGCCTGCTCGGCGGGAGCCGGCTCTTCGCCCGGCTCGAGAGACGATGCGATCAGCATCTCGGCGCCTTCGCACGAGACGGTGAGCGCGGGAATCTGCAGGAGCGCTTCCCGGAGCCGCGGCGGCCATGCGGGCGCCTGCAGGCCGGAGACGAGACTCTCGGCGGTCGCGAAGTCGCGAGAGAGGATCTCGCAGTCCTCGCATGCGGCCCGGTGGGCGCTGCGCTCCGCTTCGGGAGCTTCGGCGGCGAGCAGCCGCTCGATCTCTCGGCAGGTCATACGAACGCTCCGGCGGCGACCGCGAGGGAGGTCAGGACACCCGTTCCCCGGTATTCATGGCGCTCGCGCACCTTGCGCGCGACTTCCGCGCGCGCCCGGAAGAGCCGCGACTTGACGGTCCCCTCCGGCAGGGAGAGCGCGCGTCCGATCTCGTCGTACGCGAGACCCTCGAGGTCGCGCAGGACGAGGATCTCGGCCAGATCCTCGGGGATCTCGGCCAGCGCGGAGAAGAGGATCTTCGTTCGCTCTTTCTTCAGCGCGTCCGCCGCGGGGTCGTCCTGCGACCGCAGAAGGGGCAGCACCGCGTCATCGGACACGAAGCGGAATGACTTCTCCCGCTTCCGGCGGCGGTAACGGTCGATGCACAGGTTGCGCGAGAGGGAGACGATCCAGGCGATCAGCGGAAATCCGCCGTCGTACCGTTCCAGGTTCTCGAAGATCTTCAGGAAGATCTCCTGCGAGAGCTCTTCGGCGTCTTCACGCTTCAGCGTGAAGTGATAAGCCACCGAGTAAACTCTCTGCCCAAACCGGTCCACGAGCTCCCTCCATGCCTCGTCCTCGCCCTTGCGGCATCGATCTACGAGGCCTTTGTCGTCGTTGCTGCTCAAATCGTCCTCACTGCCACAAGACGCAGGTTGGGCACAAAAGTTCACAGATGGAGGCGCGGGCTACGAAACGACCTCGCGGATGCGGAGGTGCAAGGCGCGCCGCGTCAGAAGGTTGCCTGCCGCGATGGTCGCCCGCCCGGCAGCGAACCTGAGTCACCGGAGGAGGACATCGGTCGAATCATACGGCGAGCCGGGAACCGGGAAGCGCCAGCGAAAGCGGTGGCGACCGGCGACGAAACTGGCGTTAGGCTTTTGGTCCCCGCGCCCGGCCCCGGCCGCCCCGGCGCCGTCGCGTGGCCGCCGGACCCCGGGGGTCGGCGGGCGTCACGGTTTCGAAGCTTTCCCTCGTCTTCGCCGCCCGCTCTCCGAACGACCTCCACTCGTGCGCCAGCTCCTCGCCGCGACCGGTCGCCATGGCCTGGAGCTCGAAGAGGTCGAGAGCTGTCGAAAAGGTCTCCCGGAAGGCGATCCGCCGCGTGGCCAGCCGGTTGTCGGGCCGGTAGGAGAACCGGCCGACCGTGGCCAGGGCCTGCTGGATCCTGTGGGAGATGGCGTGGGGCAGAGACATCCGGATCGCGATCGGCGGAACCAGGTCCTCCAGGATCCGCCCGAGGACGGCCGGCTCCGGATCGCCTTCCGGGACGGCTTCGCGGACCCGGGCGCGCGCGATCGGCAGGAAGAAGAGTCCGAAGAGAGCGGCGTCGTCGAACGGCCGCCCGCGGCGCCGCTCGGCGTCGAGGGTCTCGAGAAGCGCCCAGAAAAGGTGGCCCGTCCCGTGCGAATGGTCCGGATCGATCTCGCGCAGCACCTGGGCGAGCTCCGGCAGAAGGACGTCGAGCAGCCCGACCTCTCGAAGGAGGAGAAACGTCGGCAGCGCATGGCCGCCCCGGAGGGACTGAAGAAGCTCCTCGGTGACCCGCGGAGGCGCCGACTTGATGATGTCCTTGCGGCATTCGAGGATGGCCTCGTAGCCGTCGGGCGTGATCGCGAAGCCGAGCCGGCTTGCGAATTCGACGCCCCGGAGCATGCGGACGGGGTCTTCCCGGAACCGCACCTGCGCGTCCCCGATCGTCCGGACCAGGCCGGCTTCCAGATCCTCGAGGCCTCCGGCGTAGTCGATCACCGAGAAGTCGGAGATGTCGTAGAAGAGGCCGTTGATGGTGAAGTCGCGGCGGAGCGCGTCCTCCCTCGCCGTCCCGAACGTGTTGTCGGACGTCATCAGGAGCTCGGGACCGTCGGGGTCCGCGTTTTCGGGACGCCTTCGGAAGGTCGCGACCTCGATCACCTTGCCGTCGGCGAACAGGATGTGCGCCAGCCGGAACCTGCGCCCGATCAGTCGGCAATTTCGGAAGAGGCGCCGCAGGGCCTGCGGATGGGCGTCGGTGCCGATGTCGAAATCCTTCGGTGTGCGGCCGAGCAGCAGGTCGCGCACGCTTCCCCCGACCAGGTACGCCTTGTACCCGGCGGTGTTCAAGCGATAGAGGACCTTCAGGGCGTCCGGGTCGATCTGCTTGCGCGAGATCGGGTGCTCGCTGCGCGGCCGGATCCGCGGGAGCACCTCGGGGGTGTCGGAAGGCTCGATGGTCAGGCTCGAGATGGGCGCGTTCGCTTCGGTAATGGCGGCCCTCCATGGCCGGGGATCGGAGTCGCGAAACAGGGGCATTGTAGCCGAAGTAATTGAGAGAATTGATCTTTTGACTTTGTTCGGCCCTGTGCGAAAGAATACGCCGTCTTTGGCAAAATCGACGCAAGGAGGCTTCCGATGAGGATTCCCATGAGGATTCCGATGAGGATCCGATACCTGCTGGCGGGGTCGGTTTGCGCGCTCCTCGTGACGATGCTGGCCTGCCGGGCGGGCGAGAAGACGGGCAGCGCCGGCGGCGAGATCTTAGTCGGGGAGTACGGCTCACTGACGGGAGGGATCGCCACGTTCGGCATCTCGACCCGGGACGGCTCGTCGCAGGCGTTCGACGAGATCAACAAAGCCGGAGGCGTGCTCGGCAAGAAAATCCGCCTGCTTGTCGAAGATGACCAGTCGAAACCCGAGGAAGTGGGCACGGTCGTCACGAAGCTCATCAATCAGAATCACGTCGTTTCGATGCTCGGCCACGTCGCCTCCTCCTACTCGCTGGCGGCGGCGCCGATCTGCCAGGCGAACAAGGTCCCGATGATCACTCCCTCCTCGACGAACCCGAGGGTGACGCAGATCGGCGACTACATCTTTCGCGTCTGTTTCATGGACGACTTCCAGGGCGCCGTCATGGCGAAGTTTGCCGCGGACACGCTGAAGGCGAAACGCGTGGCGATCCTGGTCGACATCCGCAACGACTACTCGGTCGGCCTGCAGAAGGTCTTCCGCGAGCAGTTCACGAAGCGGGGTGGCACGATCGCCGCCGAGCAGTCGTTCTCGCAGGGCGACTCGGATTTTCACGCTCAGCTGACCCAGATCAAGGCGACGAACCCGGACGCCATCTACGTCCCGGGCTACTACACCGAGGTCGGTACAATCGCCCACCAGGAGAAGGAGCTCGGGTTAAACGTGCCGCTCTTAGGCGGCGACGGATGGGACTCGCCGAAGCTCTGGGAGATCGGCGGAAACGCCCTGAACGGTTGCTACTTCTCGGACCACTACTCGACCGACGACCCGTCTCCGATCGTCCAGAAGTTCGTGACCGACTACAAGAGCCGCTACAAGAACCAGCTGCCCGACGCTCTCGCGGCGCTCGCCTACGACGCGGCAAAGATCCTCGCGGACGCCATGACCCGCGCCGGCTCGACCGACGGGGCCAAGGTCCGCGACGCGATTGCCGCGACGAAGGAGTACCAGGGCGTCACCGGGAAAATCTCGATCGGTCCTGACCGGAACGCGGTAAAGCCCGCCGTGGTCCTGAAGGTCGAGAACGGCAAGTACGTCCTCGTCGAGACGATCTCCCCGGAACAGGTCAAGCTCTGATCGGGAGGGCGGCCGCGCGGGGCAGCCGTTTACGGCGTCCGCGGGCCCCGTCCGGGTCTTCCCGTCGCACGGCGCGTTTTTCATGACCACTTTTCTTCAGCAGCTGGTCAATGGGCTCTCCCTGGGCTCGATCTACGCGCTGATCGCGCTCGGCTACACGATGGTTTACGGCGTCCTGCGCCTGATCAACTTCGCGCACGGCGACGTCTACATGGTCGGCGCGTACGTGGGCTACTACCTTTCGCGGAAGCTCCAGGGCAAGGAACCGTCGCTCACGAACGCGATCCTGGTGATGCTGGGCGCCATGGCGGCCTGCGCCATCTTCGGGCTGATCATCGAGCGGCTCGCGTACCGGCCCGTCCGCAGGGCGTCCCGCCTGACCCTGCTCATCACGGCGATCGGCGTCTCGCTCTTCATCGAGAACGCGGCGCAGCTCGTCTTCGGGGCGGACCCGAAGTTCTTCCCGTCGCTCGCGCCGCGGGCGGATTTCATCGTCGCCGGAGTGCGGCTGACGAGCGAGCAGATCACCGTCATCGCGGTGTCGTTTCTGCTGATGATCCTGCTGAGGTTCTTCATCCAGAAGACCCGCACCGGCAAGGCGATGCGCGCGGTCTCCTTCAATCTGGACGCCGCCAAGCTGATGGGCATTTCGACGGACCGGATCATCGCGACGACGTTCGCGGTCGGCTCGGCGCTGGCGGCGGCCGCCGGGGTCCTGATCGGCATGCAGATCCCGAAGATCGATCCGCTCATGGGGATCCTCTACGGACTGAAGGCGTTCGTCGCCGCGGTCCTCGGGGGAATCGGGAACGTCCCCGGCGCCGTGCTCGGAGGCCTTCTCATCGGCACGTCGGAGGTGATGGTCGTCGGGTATCTCTCTTCGACCTACCGGGACGCGATCGCGTTCGGCATCCTGATCCTGGTTCTCTTCCTCCGTCCGCAGGGGATCCTCGGGCGCGTGACGAAAGAGAAGGTATGAAGTCGGGCGTCAAGACGGGACTCGTGGCGGCCGGAACGGTCGCGCTGCTGCTGGTTTTAAACTCGCTCTTCGCCGGCTCGCTCGTGTCCGGCGTCGCCATGCCGCCGTACATCCTGCAGGTCATCTGCCTCGCGGGGATCAACATCATTCTCGCCGTGAGTTTGAATCTCATCAACGGGTTCACGGGCCAGTTCTCGATCGGGCACGCGGGTTTCATGGCGATAGGCGCCTACGCCTCGGCTTACGTGACCGTCGCCTGGGGCGACCGCTTCCGAAGCGCCACCTTGTTTCTTCCGGAGTTCGCGCGCGACGGGGCGCTTCTCCTATTCGCTCTCGCCGTGGGCGCTTTGCTCGCCGCGATCGCGGGGTTCTTCGTCGGCGTTCCGTCTCTCAGGCTGCGCGGCGACTACCTCGCGATCATGACGCTCGGATTCGGGGAGATCATCCGCGTCTTCATCCTGAACATCGACGCGGTGGGCGGCGCCCGGGGTTATTCGGGGATTCCGAAGCTCGCGAACTTCTTCTGGATCTACCTTTTCGCGGCGATCACCGCGGTCGTCGTTTCGCGTACCGTCAAGTCCTCGTTCGGCCGGACCCTGATCGCGATCCGGGAGGACGAGATCGCCGCCGAGGCGATGGGCGTGGACACCACCCGCAGCAAGGTGATCTCGTTCGTCCTCTCCTCGGCGCTCGCGGGCATCGGGGGAGGGCTGTTCGGCCACTACCTGATGTACCTCCACACGAACTCGTTCACGTTCATCAAGTCGATCGAGATCATTATCATGGTCGTGATCGGCGGGCTCGGCTCCATCACGGGCTCCGTCCTCGGGGCGGTGCTTTTCATCGCTCTGACGGAAGGGCTCCGGGAGTTCTCGCAATACCGGATGGTCCTCTTTTCGCTGCTTCTCATCATCATCATGATCGTCCGGCCGCAGGGAATCCTGGGCCACCTCGAATTCCGGCAGTTCTTCGGCCGGCGGCGGCGGCTCGACGCCCCGACGCCGCCCGCCATCACGTAACCGTCTCCATGCCGATTCTCGACCTCTCGAACGTCACCATGCGATTCGGCGGCCTGCTGGCCGTCAACGATCTCAACCTGAAGATCGAACCGGGACAGCTCTACGGCCTGATCGGTCCGAACGGAGCGGGCAAGACCACCGTGTTCAACGTGATCACGGGGGTGTACACCCCGAGCTCGGGCTCGGTGCGCTTCGACGACACGGACATCGCCGGGGAGCGGTCGGGCCTCATCACCCGGCGCGGGGTCGCGCGGACCTTTCAGAACATCCGCCTCTTCGGAGACATGACGGTCCTTGAAAACGTCAAGGTCGCTTTTCATTGCCGTCAATCTGCCGACCTCGCCGCCGCCGTCTTTCGCACCGGGACGCATACGTCCGAGGAAGCGCGCGTCGAGAGGGAGAGCCTCGAGCTCCTGCACATCTTCAGCCTCGACGGGCTCGCAGGCGAGAAGGCGCGGAACCTCCCGTACGGCAGCCAGAGGCGGCTCGAGATCGCGCGCGCGATGGCGACTTCGCCGCGCGTCCTCCTCTTAGACGAGCCGGCCGCCGGCATGAACCCGCAGGAATCCGTACAGTTGATGGACCTGATCCGTTGGATCCGCGACCGCTTCGGAATGGCCGTGCTGCTCGTCGAGCACAACATGAAGGTCGTCATGGGGATCTGCGAGACCGTGCACGTCCTCGACTACGGCTCCACGATCGCGATCGGAAAACCGGCGGAGATCCAGGCGAATCCGAAGGTCATCGAGGCATACCTGGGGGGCGCATGACGCTTCCGTCCGGCACCATTGCGCCGGAGCCGGTGCTCGAGGTGCGAGACCTGCGCGTCTTCTACGGTGCTATCGAAGCGCTCCGCGGCGTGTCGCTGTCACTTTACGAGGGGGAGATCGTCACGTTGATCGGCGCAAACGGCGCCGGCAAGTCGACGACCCTCCGCGCGATCATGAATCTCGTTCCCGCCCGGGATGGGGAGATCTTCTTTCGCGGCAAGTCGACGAAAGGCCGCCCCACATTCCGGCTCGTGCGCGGCGGCCTCGTCCTGGTGCCCGAAGGCCGCGCGATTTTCGCCAACCTTTCGGTTCACGAAAACCTCGAGATGGGCGCATACGCCCGCCGGGATCGCGAGATCGGCTCCGACATGGAACGCGTCTTCCAGGTCTTCCCGCGACTGAAGGAGCGGGACAAGCAGACCGGGGGGACGCTCTCCGGCGGCGAACAACAGATGCTCGCGATTGGCCGGGCGTTGATGTCCCGGCCGCAGGTGCTGCTCTTAGACGAGCCGTCGCTCGGCCTCGCACCTCTTCTCGTCCACACCATCTTCGAGGCGATCGAAGAGATCCACCGCCAGGGGACGCCGGTTTTACTCGTCGAACAGAACGCGAACGCCGCGTTGAAGCACTCGAGCCGCGCCTACGTCCTCGAGACGGGCTCGGTCGCTCTCGAAGGCAGCTCCGCAGAAGTCGCCGCGAACCCGAAGGTGAAAGAGGCGTATCTGGGCGAGTAGTCCGAAGACGTGAGGGGTGAGGGGTTAAGGTGAGGCGAAAAGAGTCTCACTTCAAGCGTCCCCTTGCCTCACGCCTCACGCCTCACGCCTCACGCCTCACGCCTGACTCCTAACGCCTGACACCAGTTCCGCCCGCGCGGCTTTCGCCGTCCTCCCGAACAACCCCACCACATCGACCGGTCCCTGCACGTAGGCCTGACACGCCAACCGGATCGGCTTGCCTTTCCAGCGGCGGCGGATCACGGCGAGAGGCTTGATGGCCCAGATTTTCAGGGAAAAGCGCTCGAGCCCCGCGGGCGGCGAGAGGTTCTCGCCGCCGGACACCGGCAGCACCGCGCACGTGGTGCACTGACCGTTGCCGCCGCACCATTGCCAGAGCTTCGCGTCCGCGTCGAGCGCGGCGTCCCACAGGCGGTAGCCCGGCCACACGCGGATCTCCCTGCCGTTGATCCGGCAGAGCACCTTCCCGGGAGCCAGTGTCGATTCCGTCGGCATGGAGCGATGTTCCTCGTTTCCGCCGGGATTATAGAGGCGTGGTCGGCCGCGCGTCATTTTCAGAAAACTCACGCCGCATTTCCCGCGAGGTCAGGCGCCGGAGCGCGGCTGCGCAGAAGAGCGCGACGACGAACGCGGCGGCGCCGCCGCCGACGCGCCACATGGCGAGGAGGCGATCGTACCCGACCTCCGCCACTTCGGGCGGCAGCGCGGTGCCCCGCACCAGCGCGTCGGCCTGGAAGAGCGCGACTCCGAGGGCCGATGCCCCGATCAGGCCGAGGAGCGCCATAGCAGCCGGCCGGGCCCAGGGACGCCTGCGGACCGCTCCGGCCGCGACGGCGATGATCAGCAGGCCGGCGGCGGCGGCTCCCGCCAGGAACCAGCCGCTGCGCGCAAACGCCATGGGGGCCGTTGCCCGAGTCCCGGCGGACGCGGCGGACTGCCACGTCGAGGCGGCGGCGGCCACGCCGCGAACGATGCGGAACGCGAAGAACGCCACGACGAGCGTTCCCGCCGCCAGGTAAATCCGACCGGAACGCGCCGATCCGCCGACGCCGATCAGGCGTATCCCGAGCGAGCGCTGCGCCTCTCGACGATCACCGTGTCCGGCGGCACGGAGTGGACGCTCATCTGTCCAGAATCGCACAGATCCGAGAAATCGTGGTCCAGCTGCGTGTCGTGCCCGGGAGGCCGGAGACTTTCTCGACGACCGCGTTCGGGTTCGGGTAGACGAGACGTCTGGGGTCTGGCCGCCAGAAGGTCAGGGCCAGACGTCCCGCTAGGCGGAAGAATTCCACCGGCCACTCGTCGCCTTCGGGAGCTCTGTGCGGCAGCTTTGGAAGCGTTTTCGGCTTCGCGGTCAGGATCGTGACCAGCGCCCGTACGTCGTCGCCGGGAGGAGGACTTTGGAACGGGTCGCTCCGCGCGAGGTCCAGGATCTCCCGCCTTGAAACAGACGAGGATTTCGGTCTCGAACAGGAGACGGCGCGCGATCTGCGCCCGCAGTGCGGCGATTCCGATTGCTTCGCCGACTACGAACCTCTCGACCGTTCCCACGTTCGTTACATCGAGCGGCGCCTTGTCTTTCGCGAGCGCCGCCGGCAGAAACCGCCGATGTTTTCCGACGTTGGCCCCCGGACGAACCCCACGTGCGCCACGAGCTCAGTCTGGGGCCGCCTCTCGGCGGGGAGGGCGGGCCCCCTCGCTTCGGTTCAGCGAGCGTCGATCGGGACGTAAGGTTGCGGGTACGGGGGCCCCGTGTAGTCCGCGCGCGGGCGGATCAGGCGATTGTGGGCGTACTGCTCGAGCACGTGCGCCGTCCAGCCGGCGATTCGCGACACGGCGAAGATGGGAGTGAAGAGGTCGGCGGGGATGCCGAGCATCGCGTAAACGGATGCGGAGTAGAAGTCCACGTTCGCGTTCAATTTCTTTTCCGACTTGATGATGTTCTCGATCCGGCGGGACATGTCGTACAGGGACGTGTCTCCCGAGGCGCGCGCGACTTCCTCGGACATCGAACGGAGGTGCGTCGCGCGGGGGTCCTCGGTCGTATAGACGCGATGCCCGAAGCCCATGATCTTTTCCTTGCGGGCGAGACGTGCATGGAGGTCCTCATCGACCCGGTCGAGTGATCCCATGGCGTGGAGCATCTTCAGGACGGCTTCGTTCGCTCCGCCGTGGAGGGGACCCTTCAGTGTGCCGATCGCGGACGTGATCGCCGAATGGATGTCCGAAAGTGTCGCGGCGGTCACCCGCGCGGCGAAGGTCGACGCGTTCAGCTCATGGTCCGCGTGAAGGATGAGCGCGACGTCGAGCGCCTTGACCGCCGCGGCCTTCGCGGTCTCGCCGTTCAACATTCGCAGGAAGTCTTCCGCATGGCCGCGTCCCGGGTCGGGAGGTACGACCGGCTTGTTCTGCCGCATTCGGTGAAAAGCGGCGACGATCGTCGCGAGCTGTCCCGTCAGCCGGACGGCCTTGCGCCGGTTGGCCTCCGGCGACATGTCCGCGGCGTCCGGATCGGTGGCGGAAAGGGCCGAGACCGTCGTCCGAAGCGCATCCATCGCGAGCGATTTCGGAGCGAGGCGACCGAGGAGCTCGAGCGTCTCGGCCGGAACGGGCCTCTCGCGGCCGATCTCGCTCCGAAGCCGGCCGAGCTCTTCCTGACGCGGGAGGCGCCCTTCCCAGAGGAGGAAGCAGACTTCTTCGAAGGTGGAATGGTCCGCCAGGTCGTGGATGTCGATTCCGCGATACGACAGGATTCCCCGGTCCCCGTCGATGTAACAGATCGACGAGTCGGCCGCGACGACGTCCTGGAGCCCTTCGACCTCGACCACCTCCGCTAGACCTCGATCGCGTCCGGGATCGCGGGGTCGAGTCCGGGGAACTTCGCCAGCCACTCACGGCGCTCGGCGCGCAGCTTCTCGACGAGAGCCGCGTACTCGGCGTCTGAATAACGCGTGGTCGGCGTGTAGTTCTCGAGATTTATCCCGGGGACGTCGGTAGGGATGTCGTAGCCCCAGTCGTTGTCCCGCTGCCAGGCAATGCCTTCCTTCGCGATCTGCTTCATGATCTCGGTCGAAACCCGGATCGTGATCTTTTCGCCAGGCGAGGCGCCCTTCGCGCCGATTGAGCCGGTGTTCAGGATGTACGCCTGCATGTCCGGATTTCCGCGCAGGATCTGGAGCAACCGGTTGCCTTCCTCTGCCTCCGGCCCGACGATGAACGGGTTCGTCCCGACCTCGCGCTTGGCCTGTCCGGCTTTCGTCGGATCGCCGGCCGAGGTCTCGATCGATTCGCCGAGCATGAAATAGGCGGCCGCCTGCTCGGGCGTCAGTCTCGCGCAGACGGGAACGATGTCGTTGCGGCGGGTGATGAAGACGATCTTGTTCGCCTTCGGCAAATCGATTCCGTCGCCGGTGCCGCGGATGTGCTTGCGAAGAACGACGCCGCGGCCGTTCGAGGTGAGGGAGGTATCCAGGAAGTCCACCTTGCCCGAGTCGTTGACCATGATGTTCTCGTACGTCGCGCTCGCGTGCGTGGCGGCGCCCCAGAGGACGGTCTGGGAAGGCTCCAGGCCCTCCGTCTTGATGTAGAAGCCGTCTTCCGTCCCGTACGCCCGGCCTTCCCGGGTCAACAGGACCACGTCGTCCTGCTTGATGATCGCCGTCTCGGGCGGCTGCAGACCGTGGTCGTGAAGCGTCAGCGTGGTCTTGCCCGTCCCGGACAGCCCGAACAGCAGGAATCCGACATCCCGGAGCGCGCCGTCGGGCCCGGTCACCCGGAGAATCTTGGACCCGGCGTGCAGGCCCAGACCACCGCGCCGCTTGATCCAGAACATTGCCTGCCGGAGCATCGACTTCTTGGCTTCGCCCGGATAGTCGCTCCCCAGGATGTAGGTGTAACCCTGCTCGACGTCCGCGAAGATCAGCCGCTCGGGCCACTCTGGAACATAGACCGAGACGAAGTCGGGCTCGTAGGTCGAGTCCGATGGAAAGAGCATGTTGTGCCACATGTACGCAATGCGGGCGTACTCGACCGGGACGTAGAGACGGCACCGGAGGGTCGCATCGGGATGGTCGCCCATCCTGCGATCCACCTGGACGAGGTCCATCTGGAGCAGTGCCTCCTGCACCCTCCGGACGGTGTCCTCGGCGCGGGAGCGCTCGATCGACTGCTGCATGACGCCGACCTGGACGCCGTCTTCCACGATGTAGGTGTTCTTCGCGGACCGGTTCTTGACCCGCGTCGAGTAGACCGGGGATCCATATTCGGTCGTTTTTTCCCCTGAGCGGGCCAGAGCGCGCAGCTCTTCTCCCGGCAGGTCTTTGCGGATCGTACGGGCCCGGATGGTCCGGGGGGAGACGGTTTCGACGGTGCTCATGTTTCCCTCCAAGCTTCCTCCCCACCAGGGCCGCCCAGAATATCAAGGAGGCGGCGAATCTGTTCGCCGAAGGGACAAAATTGCCTTCTGGGCCGCGAAGGGCGGAAGGCGAAAGCGCCACGTAGACCCTAGCCCCTGGCCCGGACCACGTACCGGAGCCTTCCTCCGGGGACCACGGCGTCGAACGGGTAGCAGGTCAGAAGGGTGAGCGTCCGTCCCGCAGTGGGCTTGAGGACCCCGGTGGAGGCTTTGTCGATGATTCGCCTCGCGTCGACGCGGTAGACCGCCGTCTTCCCGTCCGCGGCCTGGAGCCGGATCTCGTCGCCCGGGGAGAGATCGCGAAGAAAACGGAATTGCGTATCCCGGTGCGCCGAGAGGACGCAATTCCCTCCGCGGCCCGGGCGCGCGCTGCCGTCGAGATGCCCGGGGCCGAAAGCGAGTGTGCGGCCCGAGGCGCCGGCGAGGACGATCTGATCGACGCCCGCCGCCGGGACGGTCAGGCGCGCGATGGGCCACGTGTCCGCCCATGGCCACGGTTTGACCGCCTTCTCTCCTGCGAGCGTCTTCGCCCAGGCGCGGTGGAGCAGAACCTGCGCGAGCCTCGCCTTGAGGTAGATCCAGCCTCCCTGGGAGAGCATGAGAACGCCCGCGACCGCGATCGCTGCCGGGAGGCGGCTGAGCCATCGCCGGTTCATCGGACGCCTCCGACCGTCTTGAGCGCAAAGGCAGCGGCCAGCAGCGTGAACCCGAGCAGGAGGAGGAGCGGACCCGGAGTCGCGGTGGAAGGCATTTCGCCGAAAACGTGCTCGGCACTCCAGCCGTCGGGCATCTGCACGGGAATCGGCCTCGCCGCGCAGGCGGTTCCCCGGCTGATCGTCGCCGTGACATCGACCGCGACCAGGCTCGTGAAGCTCGAGACGAGATGGTGGGCGAGGGCGACCTCGACGACCGCGCGTCGGACCTTCTCCGTGTCCGCCCCCGCGGTCGCCGAATCGGTGAGCGACGCGATCTTGAAGCGTGCCCAGAGCCGCGCCACCCCGGAATCCTCGCGGGACGCCGAGAGAGAGAGACGATGCGACCAGGGTTGCCCGCCGCGATCGCCGGAGACGGTCACGCCCGTCGAGCCCCCGGAAAGCCGGACCGAGACCACGAGCGGCTCGCCCGCGTACAGGTCCGGGACCCGGGAAGGCCACGCCTCGGCGTTCGCGTCGTCCCACCTGACTTCGAGGTTCGTCAGCACCGGCGCTTCCAGCTTGCGAAAGAGCGCGGACATCTTCGGCTGGACTTCCGCGGCGCTTGCGACGTAGGTGAACGTGCCGCGGCCGAAGAGCGCCGCGCGCGTCATGAAATGAGAGTTCGGCGCCGAGCCGAGCCCGACCGTGAAGAGGCGGCTCCTGCCGAGGTGGGCCTGGATGTAAGAGAAGAGCTCCTCCTCGTTTCCGACCGCGCCGTCGGTCATGAAGAGGACCTGCCGGACGGCGGATTCGGCCTCCGAGCCTTCGAGCGCGGCCGCCAGCGCGGGGAGCATCTCCGTTCCGCCTTCGGCCCGGAGCCTGCCGACCCAGCGCCGGGCGCTTTCCACGGCGTCGGGCAGCGCGCGGCGGCTTTCGGGAAAGAGCCGCCGCGTGACGCTGTTGAACTCGATCACGTTGAAGCGGTCCTCTGGCGCGAGCCTCGAGAGCGCGAGGGCGAGCGCCGCCTTCGCGCCGTCGATCGACGTGCCGTGCATCGAGCCCGACGTGTCGATGACGAAGACCGTCTCGCGCGGCAGACGCGTTCCGGGCTCCGCCGCCGCGTCGGGCGGGATCACCATCAGGAGCGCGTACAGCTCGCCTCCGACCATCTGCGTGAACACGGCCGCCTTCGGTTCATGGCCGAGGTCGGGTTCCCAGGAGAGCTCGAAGTCGCGGTCCGCTGGAATGGTGCGGTCGGCGAGCGTGACGAGGGTCTGGTTGCCCTGGCCCGCCTCGGTGCGCAGCGCGTGCGAGCCGCTGGCGACCCGCCGGACCGGGAATCCCGGGTCCAGGTTGACCTTGAGATGCACCGGATTCGTGAAACCGGCGGCCGGGCCCGCGACCGGAGGGGTAATCCGCTGCGCGTCCGGCACGCGGTCCGTGCTCGCCGCCCATCCGGATCCTGCGCTGCGAGCCGCTGCGCCGAGGGATGCGGTCTCGTTCCCGGCGGGCTTCGCGCCGGGGATGTACCGGGGAGCGACGACCAGCGGAAAGCGGAGGCGGTAGCTGCCCTGGTCGAACCGGAGGGCCTCCTGGTACTCGATGACGACCTGCACTTCCTCGTCTGGTCCGATGCTCGCGACCGACGTCGTGAACACATTCGGCCGCTCCTGCTCGACGAGTGACGCTTTGCGGCCTTCGGATTTCGCCTGCTCGTAGACTTTCCGGGCCTCCTCCCTTTCACGGATCTCTCCCTCGATGATGCGGTCTCCCACGACGAGCCGCATCGCGTCGACCGCCGAGCTTTCCGGAAGCGGGAAAACGTAGATCCCCTCGACGCAGGTCCCTGTGCCGTTCTGAAAGCGCTGCGAAACCGTCGTGCGCGCGATCATCCCGGTGACGCGGATCGAAACGTCCGTGTCGAGAACTGGGGCGGGCAGATAGAGGCCGGGACTCGCGGTCTTTAAGAGAAGCGCTCCGGCGTGAACTTCGTCCGGACGAACGGGGGACGTCTGGCCGAAGGCCGATAGCGAGAAAAGAAAGACGACGATCGCCGCGGCGCCGCGCCCGAAACGGGTCCCGAAATTCGCGAGTGCCATGAGACACCTCCCTGGGTTGCAAGGAGACCTTGCCGGCGAGACACGGTCGTGCCCGCGGCGAGGAATTTCCGGGGAAGAATGTGGCGATTCCGTGGCGGCGCTTCCGCGCGCGGGCAAAGCGCGCCAGAATGCGGTTGGTGAAAACCGTAAATCCCGAAACGGTGGCGGTCGTGGACGACGAGCCCACGATCCGCGAGACGGTGAGCTTTGCGCTGAAACGCGAAGGCTACCGGGTGCGCGCGTTTTCGGACGGGCGCGAGGCATGGGACTCGCTGCAGCAGGAGCTGCCCGGGCTCGCGATCCTCGACATCGTTCTGCCGCGCATGGACGGCCTGGAGCTCTGCCGGAAGCTGCGCGCCCGCTCGGAGACGCTGCCGATCATCTTCTTGAGCTCCCGAGACGAGGAGCTCGACCGCGTGCTGGGACTCGAGCTCGGCGCCGACGACTACCTGTGCAAGCCGTTCTCGATGCGGGAGCTGATCGCGCGCGTCAAAGTCCTGTTCCGCCGCGCGGCGCTCATTCGGTCTGGGATTTCCTCGGAGCCCGCGCGGTTGCTGAAGGCCGGCGCGCTCGAGCTCGACCTCGAGCGTTACACGGCGAAATGGAACGGCGCTCTCGTCTCTCTGACCGTCACGGAGTTTCTCCTGCTTCAGTCGCTGGTCCGTCACCCCGGGCACGTCAAGACGCGGCGTCAGCTCATGGAGGATGCTTACCCCCACGACGCGTTCGTGAGCGAGCGGACGATCGACAGCCACATCAAACGACTGAGGCGTAAGTTGGTCGAAACCGAGCCCGCGTTCTCCGGCATCGAAACCGTCCACGGCCTCGGGTACCGGTACGAAGGTGGATGAGGAGGGCAGTCCGCCTCCGCCGCCCGCGCGGCGCCCGCGGGGCGGCCTCTCCGCGCGGCTTCTCGCGTTCAACCTCCTGCTCGTCTTCATTCCCGCGGCGGGGCTGCTCTACCTCGGCACGTACGAGAAGCAGCTTCTTGAAGCGCAGGAGCGGTCGATGGTCCAGGAAGGGAGGATCCTCGCCGCGGCATTGTCCGAGCCGGGGGCGCTCGAGGATGAGGAAGCGCCGCGGATCCTCGCCCGCCTGAACCAGAGGCTCGAGTCGAGGATCCGAGTCGTGGACGGCCAGGGCAGGATCCTCGCGGACACGAGCCGCCTCGGTCCCCGGCGGGAGAGACCGCCGGCGGAGCCCGGGGAACCGGGCGGGCGGGGCCGCCTCCTCTATCGCGTCGGAGCCGCGTTTTACGCGTTCTACCATCGGCTTCTTCCGCCAGGGGAGCCGGCCCTCGAAGCGCGGGAGGCCTCGCCATCCGACGGACGCCTCACCGGGCGAGAGGTCGACGCCGCGCTTTCGGGGCGCTACGGCAGGACCGTCCGCCCTTCGCCAGCCGGCCAGAGGTCGGTGACCCTTTCGATCGCGATCCCGATCGGGCGAGGCGACGCGAGTCCGGCGGGCGCTGTCGTCGTCACGTCGTCCACCTGGCGGATCCTTCAGGACCTCTACGCGATCCGGCTTGCGATCTTCGAAGTGTGCCTCGCGTCGATCGCGCTCGCCGTGTTGCTGAGCCTTCTGGTCTCGAAGACGATCGCCCGCCCTCTGCAGGACCTGCGCGACGACGCGGCGGCCATTCTCGACCGGCGCGGCCGCCTGCAGGGGAGCTTCCGGCGCTCCCAGAGGTCCGACGAGATCGGTGAGCTCTCCCGCGCTCTCCACGACCTGACCGGGCGCCTGGAGGCGTATCAGCGGTTCCTCGAGTCCTTCGCCGCGGAGGTCTCGCACGAGTTTCGCAATCCGCTGGCCTCGATCCGGATTGCGGCCGAGATGGCTTCGGAGTCACAGACGGAGGAAGACCGCCGTCGGTTCCTCGACATCGCGCAGCGCGAGGTGCAGCGGATGGAACGACTTCTCTCGGACCTCCGGGAGATGACCCGCGTCGACGCTCGCCTCGAATCGGAAGAGCAGAAAGCGCTTTCTTTGAACGCGCTCCTCGAGCGGGTCTGTGAGGGTTACCGCCTCCGCGGCAGCCGTGTGGTGTATCTCTTCGAGCCGCCCTCCGAGACGATCACGATCCAGGCGTCGGAAGAGCGGATGGCGCAGGTCTTCGAGAACCTGCTCGACAACGCGGCGAGTTTCTCCCCGGAAAACTCCGAGGTCCGCGTGCGGCTCGCGCGCGAGGACGGGGCCGCAAGCGTCCGTGTCTCCGACCACGGTCCCGGCATTCCCGCCGAGAACATGCCGCGCATTTTCGAAAGGTTCTTCTCGTGGCGGCCCGATCAGCCGGACGCCGCGCAGCGGCACACAGGCCTCGGCCTCGCGATCGTGCGGACGATCGTCGAGGGCTACGGCGGCGGCGTGTTCGCATCCAACAACCCCGAAGGAGGCGCGACTTTCACGGTGCGGATGCCAGCCTCCCGGACCGGGGTCTTCCAGAAATCCAGCCCCCGGGCCTGAAATCAACGCCGGATCGCACCGGATGCACAGTCTGTTGTGCAGCATCGCACGATTGTCCAGGTAATTCGCCGGAGCTGCCTTGACTTTGTGCAAAGTGACCTTAAAATCGTGTCACTTTTGCAGAAAATGGAGGACAGAATGGCGAAGGCCAGGATCCTGAAGTTCGACCCTGCGGGGCCGGGACTCGGGAAGAGCGAGATTCTCAAAGTGTGCGACGCGGAGAACGTCCGGTTCCTGAGGCTTCAGTTCACCGACATCCTGGGCGTCATCAAGAACGTGGAGATCCCGCGCTCGCAGTTTTCCAAGGCGCTCGACGGGGAGATCCAGTTCGACGGCTCGTCGATCGAAGGCTTCACGCGAATCGAAGAATCGGACATGAATCTGGTGCCGGACCTGAGCTCGTTTGCGATTTATCCGTGGGCCCATCGCGGAGGCGAGATGGTCGCGCGCCTCATCTGCGACGTGTACACGCCCGACGGAAACGCGTTTGCGGGTTGCCCGCGAACGACGCTGAAGCGCCAGATGGACAATGCCTCCGCGCTCGGCTACACGCTCGTGACGGGGCCCGAGGCGGAGTTCTTTCTTTTTCGCCGCGACGCCAACGGCGATCCGATCATCGACACGCACGACAAGGGCGCGTACTTCGACCTGACTCCCGTGGACCGGGGGGAGGAGGCGCGCCGCGACGTCGTCCTCGCGCTCGAGCAGATGGGGTTCGAGGTCGAGGCGGCTCACCACGAAGTCGCGCCGGGACAGCACGAGATCGACTTCAAATACGCGGACGCGATCACCACAGCCGACCGCGTGTCGACCTTCCGCTTCGTCGTGAAGAAGGTGGCGCTCGACCATGGCCTGCACGCGACGTTCATGCCCAAGCCGATCTTCGGTGTCAACGGGTCCGGCATGCACGTCCACCAGTCGTTCCTGGACAAGCGCGGCAACAACGTCTTCTTCGACGCGAAGGCGAAGTACCAGCTTTCGAAGACCGCGTTGCACTACACGGGCGGGATCCTGCGTCATGCGAGGTCGTTCGTCGCCGTGACCAACCCGCTCGTCAATTCGTACAAGCGGCTCGTCCCGGGTTACGAGGCGCCGGTCAATGTCGCGTGGTCGATGCGGAACCGCTCCCCGCTCGTTCGCGTTCCGGCGCGGCGCGGCATGGGGACGCGGATCGAGGTCCGGATGCCGGATCCATCCTGCAACCCCTACCTCGCGTTCGCGGTGATGCTCGCGTCGGGGCTCGACGGAGTCAAGAACCGGATGGATCCGGGCGAGCCGGTCGACAAGAACGTCTTCAAGATGAGCGAGCGGGAGAAGCGGCGTCTGCGGATCGACCAGCTTCCCGGGAACCTCTCCGAGGCGCTCGACAACCTCGAAAAGGATGAGGTCGTCACGGGGGCGCTCGGCGAGCACATCCTGACGCACTTCCTGGAAGCCAAGCGGGGCGAGTGGGCGGAGTACATCTCCAAGGTGCAGCCGTGGGAGATCGAGAAATACCTCGATATGTACTGAACGCCGAACGGTGTAGTCTTAAGGCCGGAGCTTCTCCGGCCTTATTTTCTCTGTCATATCGTTAAATTTTCCTTACGATTCATGATATCAACATCGCGTCCCCGAATGAATAAAAGAAGTACTCCTCGCGGACGGCCTCACGGTACGCCTTGAGAACAGGCTCCCGGCCGGCGAATGCGCAGACCAGCATCAGGAGCGTCGAGGTCGGCAGGTGAAAGTTCGTCAGGAGCGCGTCGACGGTCCGGAACTGGAATCCCGGCGTGATGAACAGGTCAGTGGAGAATTCGAGGTCCCCATCTGGCGCGCCTTCGATCCGCGCCGCGGCCTCGAGCGACCTCGCTACGGTCGTCCCGACGGCGGCCACGCGCCCGGAGGAAGCTGCGGCGGCCACGGCCCGTCTCGTTGAGCCAGGTATCCAGACCCGTTCCGCGCCCATCACGTGCGACGCCGTGTCCTCGGCCGTCACCGGCTTGAACGTCCCGGGTCCCACCGCGAGGGTCAGATCGGCGATCTGGACTCCGCGAGCCGCGATCTCGGCCAGAACCTCCGCCGTGAAGTGTAGCCCGGCGGTCGGAGCGGCGACGGCGAGCGGCTGACGCGCGAAGACAGTCTGATACGCGGCGCGATCTTCGTCGCGATCGGGAGCCCCGGCTGCCCGGCGGATGTAGGGGGGAAGTGGAACGGTTCCGGCGCGCTCGAGAAACTCGTCGTCGATCGGGCGGTCGAACAAAACCTCGCGACGGCCGTCCGGGCTGACCGAGACGATGGTGCCGATGATCCCCTCCGCGAAGTCGAGCCGCCGGCCGGGTTTCGCGCGCCGGCCGGGCCTCGCGAGCGCCTGCCACCGGAGCCGCTCTTCGGAGATCGACTCGACCAGAAAGATCTCGGTGAGCCGGCCCTCCGTATCCCGACCCCAGAGCCGGGCGTTTCTCACGCGGACGTCGTTCCGGACGAGGACATCGCCCGGGCGCAGCAGCGACGGCAGGTCGGAAAACCGGCGATGGGAAATCTCGCCGGTCTGTCTGTCGAGAAGGAGGAGCCGCGACGACCCTCGTTCGCGAGGCGCCTGGGCGATGCGGTCCGCCGGCAGGTCGTAGTCGAAGAGTGAGACCTTCACGGGCGGGATTATCTCTGTCGCTGCCTCGGCGCGGCGAATTCCCAGTGCACCCCCGTTCCAGCCGTCTCGCTCCCGGTATGCGCTCGATTCCCGATTCCCGATCTAGTTGACCGCGGATTACCGCGGCCGTCTCGCTCCTGTTGGTCGCTCGGCTCCCGATTCACGGTCCCCGACCGTCCCGCCTGATAGCCTCCGCGAATGCCCGATTACCCGCAGGGGCGCGGCCGCGTGAGCATCGAGGCGGCGGGGATGGCGATCGACGGCGTCTCGATCGCGGGGCACGAGTCGTTCTTCAAGCTACCGGGCTTCCGAACCCTTCTCGAGTTCGGCCGGGCGCCGGACGACACGCTCGGCTACGGTACGGTGTGCCTGACGCACGGCCATCTCGATCACGCGGCCGGTCTCGCGCATCACGCCTCGCGACGCACGCTGACCGGGCTCGGTCCCGCGCGCGTTTTCGCTCCCGAGGAAGCCATTCCGGACCTGACTCTCTGGGTCGAGGCCTGCGAGCGGCTCGAAGGCGTGGCGTACGGCACGCGCTTCGAGGCGGCAGTTCCGGGGCGCACAGTCGCTCTCCGGCGCGATCTCGAGCTGCGCTTCCTTCCCGGCCGCCACCGAGTCCCGACGGTGGGATATCTCTTCTCGGAGGTCAGGCGGAAATTGCGGGAGGACCTTGCCGGGCGCGCCGGCCCCGAGATCGCGGCGCTCCGGGAATCCGGCGACGAGGTGACCCGGCGGGAGGAGATCCCTCTTCTGGCGTACCCCGGAGACTGCGGACCTTCGATCTTCGAAGCGGCGCCGGAGCTCTACACGGCGAAGGTGCTCCTGATCGAGTGCTCGTTCTTCGCGCCGGAAGACGTCGGCCGCGCCCACGCCTACGGGCATCTCCACATCAGCGACTTCGCGGAGCGCGCGGACCTTTTTCAGAACGAGTTCGTGGTCCTGACGCACTTCACGATGCGGTCTTCCGTCGAGGAGATTCGCGCGGGGATCGGCACCCTCCCGGGCGCCCTTTCCCGGCGCGTTGTCCCGTTCCTGCCGGCCTGACGCCTGATGGAAGACTGAAAGGCTTCCCGCGCGAACTCGGTCCAGGACCCGGGTGATTTCTGTATCGGAGCGGCGTTAGAACGGCCTGAACGGAGGATCGCCGGCCCTCACGAGGATCTCGTGCCGGCGCTTAGCCTCATCGGCACGTACGCCGGGCGCTCCTATTGGCGGCTGATCCGGCTGGCGGACCGACGCGCTGTCTCCCGCGCGCCCCCAACGCCCCGTAGGAACCCGGGGTGCCTGTAGGATTCAACCACTCGAGAGGAGAGGCCCCATGAAATACGGACGCGCGTTCTTCATTTTGCCTGTTTTCGCCGTTCTGATGGTCTTGCTCTGGGCGGGCGTTTCCGCCGTGCGGCGTCCGGCGTCCGGAAAGGTTTCCGGCGGGACCAGACGAGTCCGTTCCGCAGCGACCGATCCGGTTCGAAGTCCAGGTTCCGCTCCGGGCGTGGCGGCGGTGCGTTTGAAAAACAATTACGGTCAGATGCCGGTCTATTTCTTGAAGAACTCCGGGCATCTCGATTCCCGCGTCGCCTACTCCGTCCAGGGGCGGGACACCTCCATCTACTTTGAGAAGACGGGGGTCACGTTCGCGCTGAGGGAGAAGGCACGGGAGAATAAGATCAAAGAGTCCGGGTTCCGCACGGCGTCTCTTCCCCGCGATCGGGACCCGGGGGAGGCGGCGAAGCGCTGGGCCGTGAAGCTCGACTTCGTCGGCGCCAATCCGGAGGTCCGGATCACGGCAGATCAGAAAACCTCCGCCGTCATCAGTTACTTCAAAGGTCCGCCCTCGACGAGGCGTCGGCCGACGGATCGCGAGGTTTCGGATTCGAAGTCGGCGCCTACGACAGAACCCGGCCTCTCGTGCTCGACCCCGCGGTGGTCGTCTACGCCGGATTCATCGGCGGGAGCGACCAGGAATCTGCACGCGGCATCGCGGTGGACGGTTCGGGCAACGTGTACGTGACGGGTCACACCTTTTCCACGGAGGGGACGTTCCCGGTAACGGCGGGACCGGACTTGACGCAGAACGGCGGCGAGGACGCCTTCGTCGTAAAAGTCAACGCCGCGGGGACCGCGCTGGTTTACGCCGGTTATATCGGCGGAAGCGGCGGCGATCAGGCGTATGGCATCGCGGTCGACAGTTCGGGAAACGCTTTCGTCGCGGGTCGAACGAGCTCCACTCAGGGTGCCTTTCCCGTCACCGTCGGACCGGACCTGAGTCACAACGGCGGCGGCGATGATGCCTTTGTCGCCAAGGTGAATCCCGCCGGCACCGCCCTGCTCTACGCGGGATACATCGGAGGCAGCGGCAGCGACGGGGCCACCGGCATCGCTATTGACACTGCCGGCAACGCGTACGTCACCGGCAATACCAGTTCCACCGCGGCGACCTTCCCCGTGACCGCGGGGCCGGACCTGACCCACAATGGTGGCTTGTTCGACGGCTTCGTGGCCAAGGTGAACGCGGCGGGCACGGGGCTCGTGTATGCCGGGTACATCGGGGGCAGCGGCCTCGACTCGGGAAAAGACATCGCCGTCGACAGCTCGGGCAACGCCTACATCGCGGGCGAAACGGATTCCAGCCAGGCGACCTTCCCGGTGGCCGTCGGGCCGGATCTGACGTCCAACGGAACGGGCTTCACCGATTCCAGTCAGATGACGTTTCCGGTCACAGTCGGTCCCGACCTGACCTTCAACGGCGGCGGTGACGCCTTCGTAGCGAAGGTGAACCCCGCGGGTACCGCGTTTCTTTATGCTGGATTCATCGGAGGTCTCGGCGAAGACTCTGGCAACGCCATCGCCGTGGACAGTTCGGGCAACGCCTACGTGACGGGACCAACTGAATCCACCCAGGCCACGTTCCCGGTGATCGTGGGACCCGACCTGACTCAAAACGGAGGAGGCTTTGACGCCTTCGTGGCCAAGATCTCGAATGTCGTGCCGGGCGATTTCAACGGCAGCGGGAGCGCGGACATCCTCTGGCGCAACGTTGCCTCGGGTCAGAACACGATCTGGCTGATGAGCGCGACGAGCGTGAGCTCTCTCGCCGCCCTCCCGACGATACCTGACCAGGGCTGGCAGGTCGGGGGAGTCGGCGATCTGAGCGGAAATGGCACCAACGACATCGTCTGGCGCAACGATCTCACCGGTCAGAACACGATCTGGGACATGAACGGAACCGCGCTCGGCTCCCAGCTGCCGCTCCCCCCGGTCGCGGATCTGAACTGGAAGATTCGCGCGATCGCGGATTTCGACGCGGACGGAAAGCCGGACCTGCTGTGGCGCCATGCCTCCACCGGCCAGAACACCGTCTGGTTCATGAACGGGCCGAGCGTCACCGGGGTCGGGACCGTCCCGGGCGTTCCGGACATCAACTGGGAAATCGACGGCGCCGCGGACTTCAACGGCGACGGAAGGTCGGACATCCTCTGGCGCAACCTTGCGACGGGACAGAACACGATGTGGCTGATGAACGGCACGGTCGTGGCTTCGCTGGCGGCGGTCCCTCCGGTGGCCGATCTGAACTGGCGCATCGGCGGCGTGGGCGATTACACCAACGACGGGCAGACAGACATTTTGTGGCGCAACGTCGCGAACGGTCAGAACACGGTCTGGGTGATGAACGGTCCCCAGGTCACGTCCGCGGTTGGCGTCCCGGCGGTACCTGATTTGAACTGGAGGATCGCGGGCCCGCGCTAGGTGGCATCGCTTCGTCACAACTGAAAACGTCCGGCGGGCTTCGCATGGCCCGGTTGGCGGGCGATCGTGACCATGACGCCTTCGGCGGCGCCGCTGCTCGCTCTCACGCCGAACCGGGATACGGTTACGATCACCGACTCGACTGGAGGCGCCTGATGAGACACCGCAGAGCTCTGTTTCTTGTTTTCGGTTTGTCCGCCGTTTTGCTGGCTTCGATTCGGGCGCAAGGCTCCGCCGCGCGTCATCCGGGATCCGGAAAAACCCGGGTCCGGGCCGACGGCGTTCTTCCCGCGCCGACAGCTCAGGACCGATCGTCTCGTAGTGGCGGTTGGGCGACAGGGCCGGTGCGGGCGAAGAAAGACTACGGTCAGATGCCGGTCTATTTCGTCGAGAACCGCGGCCAGCTCGATCCCCGGGTCGCTTACTCTGTCCAGGGGCGGGACACCTCGATCTATTTCGAGAAAAAGGGTGTGACGTTCGCGCTGACGGAGCCAACATCAGAAGGCAAGAGCGAAAGGGCGGGGTTCCGCAAGGCGTCTCTGCGCACGGACCGCAAATCGGGCGAGGAGTCCCAGCCCGAGAAGATCAAGCGCTGGGCCGTGAAGCTCGACTTCGTCGGCGCCAACCCTGACGTCGGGATCACGGCCGACCAGAAGACGCCCGCCGTCATCAGTTATTTCAAGGGCCCCAAAGAGACGTGGAAGACGGGGCTGCAGACCTACTCCTCGATCACGTATCAGGAGCTTTGGCCGGGAATAGATCTCGTTTATTCGGGAACGGCCAACCGAGTCAAGTACAGCTTTATCGTGAAGCCGGGAGCGGACCCGGCTCGGGTGAGACTGGCGTACCGGGGCGCGAACGGGGTCCGGGTGAACGATCGGGGGCAGCTCGAGGTCGAGACGCCCGCGGGCGGCTTCACAGACGACACGCCGTATGCGTATCAGGAGATCGGCGGCCGCCGCTCGGCCGTTCATGCCGTCTACGCTCTCGATGAAGCCCCGGCTGGTGGATCGCGAGGATATGGATTCGAGCTCGGAGCGTATGACCGGAGCCAGCCACTCGTGCTGGACCCGGCCGTGCTGGTCTATGCCGGATTCATTGGCGGGAACGGCAACGATGACGGCCACGCCATCGCGGTGGACAGTTCGGGCAACGCGTATGTTACGGGGCGAGCGGGTTCCACCGAGGCCACGTTCCCGGTGACGGCGGGACCGGACCTGACGGCCAACGGCAGCGGTGACGCCTTCGTGGCCAAGGTGAACGCGGCGGGCACGGCGCTTATCTACGCGGGTTATATCGGCGGTAGCGGCTACGACATTGGTTATGGCATCGCGGTGGACAGTTCGGGCAACGCTTACGTGACGGGGCAGACCGAATCCACCGAGGCGACGTTCCCGGTGACGGTGGGCCCGGACCTGAGTTACAACGGTGGCCTGTATGACGCGTTCGTGGCCAAGGTGAACGCGGCGGGCACGGGACTTCTCTACTCGGGTTATGTCGGCGGGAGCGGGCTCGACATCGGGTATGGCATCGCGCTGAACAATTCGGGTGACGCGTACGTGACGGGGCGCACCAGTTCAACTGAGGCGACCTTCCCCGCGACGGTAGGGCCGGACACGACTTTCAACGGCAGCACGGACGCCTTCGTGGCGAAGGTGAACGCGGCGGGCACGGCGCTTTTATACGCGGGTTATATCGGCGGCAGCGGTTTCGACGATGGCCGTGGCATCGCGGTGGACAATTCCGGCAACGCTTACGTGACGGGCTATACGGCGTCCTCTGAGTCTACGTTCCCGGTGATGGTCGGGCCGGACCTGACGTTCAACGGCGGCTATGACGTGTTCGTGGCCAGGGTGAACGCGGTCGGCGCTACGCTCGCTTACGCGGGTTATATCGGTGGCAGCGACGACGACCATGGCTATGGCATCGCGGTAGACGGTTCGGGCAACGCCTATGTGACGGGGGACACGTTTTCGGACGAGACCACGTTCCCTGTGACGGTGGGACCGGACCTGACTCAAAACTTTGGCGATGACGCGTTTGTGGCGAAGGTAAACGCGACGGGCACGGCGCTCGCCTATGCCGGTTTTATCGGCGGGAGTGGCTTCGACACCGGCACCGCAATTGCCGTGGACGGGCTTGGCAACGCCTATGTGACGGGCTACACCGGTTCTACCGAGGCCACATTCCCGGTGACCGGGGGACCGGACCGGACTTTCAACGGCGGCCTCAATGACGCGTTCGTCGCCAAGGTGAACTCGGGGGGCGCCGCCCTGCTCTACGCCGGTTATATCGGCGGCGGCGGCGGCGATTATGGCTTTGGCATCGCGGTGGACAGTGGGGGCTACGCCTACGTCACGGGGCAAACGAATTTTTTCCAAGGCACCCCTTTCCCGGTGACCGTGGGGCCGGATCTGACTCAAAACGGCGGCGACGACGCCTTCGTCGCCAAGATCTCGAATGTCGAGCGAGGTGACTTCAACGGAGACGGCAAGGTGGACATTCTCTGGCGCAACGTCGCGACCGGGGAGAACACGATCTGGCTGATGAACGGGACGAACGTCAGCTCGCTGGCCGCACTGCCGACGATTCCGGATCAGGGCTGGCAGGTGGGAGGCGTGGGCGACCTGTCCGGCGATGGGAAGAACGACATCGTCTGGCGAAACGATTTCACGGGACAGAACACGATCTGGGTGATGAACGGCGCGGCACTGAACTCGCAGCTGCCGCTTCCCCCGGTCGCCGATCTGAACTGGAAGATCCGGGCGGTGGCGGATTTCGACGCGGACGGAAAGCCGGATCTGCTGTGGCGCAACGTCTCGTCGGGCCAGAACACGGTCTGGTTCATGAACGGGCCGAGTGTGACGGGGGTCGCGACGATTCCGGGCGTTCCGGACATCAACTGGGAAATCGACGGCGCCGCGGACTTCAACGGCGACGGAAGGTCGGACATCCTCTGGCGCAACCTTGCGACGGGACAGAACACGATGTGGCTGATGAACGGCACGGTCGTGGCTTCGCTGGCGGCGGTCCCTCCGGTGGCCGATCTGAACTGGCGCATCGGCGGCGTGGGCGATTACACCAACGACGGGCAGACAGACATTTTGTGGCGCAACGTCGCGAACGGTCAGAACACGGTCTGGGTGATGAACGGTCCCCAGGTCACGTCCGCGGTTGGCGTCCCGGCGGTACCTGATTTGAACTGGAGGATCGCGGGCCCGCGCTAAACGGGCGCACGGCGCACGGCGCAATCGACATCGTCCCCTGGGCGGTTAGTCGTCCGTTGAATCGGGCGGCTGACCGCCCTGGCGTGTTGCTGCGACGTTCTCCAGACAGCGCACGACCAGCGCCGTCCAGCCCGTCTGGTGGGAGGCGCCGAGTCCCACCCCCGTGTCTCCGTGGAAGTACTCGTGGAACAGGAGGAGATCCTTCCAGTGGGGGTCCGACGCGAAGCGGGGGTCGTTCCCGAAGCACGGCCGGCGTCCCTCTGCGTCGGGCAGGAATGCGGCGGCCAGGCGGCGGGCGATCTCCCGCGCGGCTTCCGCGAGAGTGACCCAGTGGCCGGACCGCGTCGGCAGCTCGACTTTGAGGGACGGGCCGTAGAAGTGGTGGTACCGCTCCAGCGCTTCAACGATGAGGTAGTTCATCGGAAACCAGACCGGCCCCCGCCAGTTCGAATTGCCTCCGAAAACGCCGGTGGTCGATGGGCCGGGATCGTAGGAGACGCGGTGCTCCCGGCCCCCCACGGCGAAGGTGTACGGATGATCCGCATAGACGCGCGACAGCGCGCGGATTCCGTGCGGGGACAGGAACTCCTTTTCGTCGAAGACGTATTCGAGCACGCGCTCGAGCCGCTCGCGTGAGGGGATCGCCAGGAGGCGATGCGCGCCGTGCTGCCCGTCGTCGTCGCGCATGTACGAAATGTGGCGGGCGAGATCCTGCCGGTTGTCGAGAAACCACTGAAGCCGCTTCTTGAACCCGGGCAGTTTGTCGATCGATGTCTGGTCGAGGATTTCGACCGCGAAGAGCGGAACGAGGCCCACGATCGATCGGAGCCGCAGCGGGATGCTCTGGCCGTCGGCGTGGATCTGGTCGTAGTAGAAGCCGTCCTGCTCGTCCCACAGGCCGGTGCCGCCGAGCGAGTTCATGGCGTCGGTAATCGCGACGAAATGCTCGAAGAACTTGGACGCGAGGTCCTCGTAGGCGGGATCTTCGCTCGCGAGTTCGAGCGCCATCGAGAGCATGGTCGAGCAGAAGAACGCCATCCACGCGGTGCCGTCCGCCTGCTCGAGGTGTCCGCCTGTTGGCAGCTGCTCGGAGCGGTCGAATACCCCGATGTTGTCGAGACCGAGAAAGCCTCCGGAGAAGAGGTTTTTTCCCTCCGGGTCCTTGCGGTTCACCCACCAGGTGAAATTGATCAGGAGCTTCTGAAAGACACGTGCGAGGAACAGACGGTCGCGCTCGCCGCGCGCTCCGCTGATCTTGTAAGCGCGCCATGCGGCCCAGGCATGCACCGGCGGATTCACGTCCGAGAACGCAAACTCGTAGGCGGGGATCTGGCCGTTCGGATGCGTGTACCACTCCCGGAGAAGAAGGATGAGCTGTTCTTTGGCGAACGCCGGGTCGATCCTGGAGAAGGGCAGCATGTGGAACGCCAGGTCCCAAGCCGCGTACCAGGGGTACTCCCACTTGTCGGGCATCGAAATGACGTCGCGGTTGTAGAGGTGCTGCCAGTGGGCGTTGCGGCCGTGCCGGCGGCTCTCCGGCGGCGGAGGTCCGGCGGGATCTCCTTCGAGCCAGTCCCGCACGGCGAAATGGTAAAACTGCTTGGTCCAGAGGAGCCCCGCGTATGCCTGCCTCGCGACGTTGGCCTCCTCCATCGTGAGCCCAACCGGGATGCGCGAACTCCAGAAGATCTCTCCCTCGCGGCGGCGCGCCGCAAAGACGTCCTCGAAGTCGTCCCCCACACCCGGGCCGGTTCCGGAGGAGAGTCGCAGCCTGAGAGAGACCTGGCCTCCGGCAGGGATGTCGAGCGAGTACCGGACAGCCGCCTTAGTCCCTTCCCGCGCGGGGTTGACGGCGCCGCCCTCTCCGCCGATCACCTCGGCGTGAAAGGCGTCCTTGACGAAAGGCGCCGCGTTCGCGGCGCCGAACAGCCGCGATGTGTTGGTCTCGTTGTCCGTGAAGAGAAGACCGCGCGGGGGAGGGTCGGCCGCCGCGTCGAGCCGGAAACGGCCGAGGGATTCGTGCTCCGCGACCATCGCGAGGTCGCTCTCCGCGGAGATCCGCGGCTTCTTCCAGTAGCCCTCGCCCGAGCGGCCCCACGCCCAGGTGTTCCGGAACCAGAGTGTCGGCAGGACGTCGATCTTCGCGGCCTCGGGCCCGCGGTTCGCGATCGTCACCCGGATCCGGATGTCGTCGGCCCCCGCTTTGGCGTACTCCGCGAACACGTCGAAGTAGCGGTCGCCGTCGAACGCGCCCGTGTCCGCGATCTCGTACTCGGGATCCTCCTTCGTGCGCCGGGCGTTCTCCTCGACGAGCTTTCCATACGGAAATTCACGCTGCGGGTACTTGTAGAGCGCCTTCATGTAGGAATGCGTCGGCGTCGAGTCGAGATAAAAGTAGATCTCCTTCACGTCCTCGCCGTGATTCCCTTCCGGCCCGGTCAGCCCGAAGAGGCGCTCCTTCAGGATCGGATCGCGTCCGTTCCACAGCGCGAGGGCGAAGCAGAGCCGCCCTTCGCGGTCGCAGATCCCGAGCAGGCCATCTTCCCCCCAGCGATACGTGCGGCTCCGCGCGTGATCGTGCGGGAAGTACTCCCAGCAGTTTCCGTCCGCGGAGTAATCCTCCCGGACCGTCGCCCACTGCCGCTCCGAGAGATATGGGCCCCAGCGCTTCCAGTTGACCTCCCGCCGGACGTCCTCTCCGAGCCGCTCCGCTTCCGCGCCGCGAACGTGCACGAACCCGGTCGATTCCCGTCCGCCCATCCTGCGATCAGCGGCCATGAAAGGGGTCCTCCGGATGAACCGAACCCGTTTTGCTCAATCTATCGGAAGACCCCGTTTCGGAATCCGGGCCCTCCGGCTCCGTCAGCGCGGAGCTTCTCCCGTAGCTTCTCCCGCCAGCCGGCCCGGCGATCCGATCCGAAGCAGGCGCCCCTCCGCGACCATGCCGAGACCGTTCGACCGCAGGATCACCTCGAGCGCGTCCACCCAGGAGACGTCGTGCAGGCTCACGGTGACGGACCCCTTCACGTCGGGATCGATGACCATGTTGACGGCGGCCAATGACGCGAAGCTCTTCAGGACGTCGCGGATGTCGGCGTCCTTCAGGTCGAGCGAAATGCGTTCGCCGGGCGAGAGCCGCGCAGGAGCCGGCGTCGGACGCGGGCGCGGACGCGGACCGAAGCCCGAGGGACGCCTCGGAAAAGCAGGCGACGGCGCGGCAATCGCGAGAGCGGCGGCGAGGCCCGCGATGAGGAGGCGCGCGGGTCTTCTCATCTCCGGCCCGGGACGACCTGTTCCGCGGCGGGCCCGGAGCTCCCGGCGGCCGGCCCGGCGTCGCGAACCCGTTCGGCCATCGCCCAGAGGCCGAGGTGGCTCCGCCAGGCGGAGGCGGAGGCGCGCGTCAGGACGAACTCCACCGTTTCGCCCGCCGTCGGGACGAAGCGCAGGACTTCCGTTCGAAACAGAAGCCGCCCCGAGGCGAGCTTCCGTCCCGTGATGATCTTCCCGATCCTCGACGTCGGGAGGGTCCACGCCTCGCCGAACAGGCCGTCGAAGAACACGGTCTCCCCGGAGAGGCCGAGCACTCCTGGGTAGCGGCGCCACCGGCCGCCGACGCGCTCCGCGCGGGTGAGCAGGGCCGGCGGCTCCTTTTCCGCCGCGAGGCGTCGGGCCGCCAGACGGTCGAGCGCCCGATGGAGGAATACGCGGGGGAGAAGGGAAAAGGCGACCAGGAGCAGGGCCGCGGCGCCGGCAATCGCGAGACCGGTCAATCGGAGCTCCTCAGTGGAAAAACTTCTTGCGATTGCGGATGTAGTCGGTGAAGAGGAACTCGGCGAGATTGTACGGCGACGCGTAGTACGCCCGGCCGCGGTTGATCTTCGTCAGCTTGTCCACGAAGTCGACCAGGTAGCTGTCGGTCGCGATCATGAACGTAGTGATCGTGATTCCGTCGCGGCGGCAGGCGTCCGCCTCCTCGAGGGTCCGGTTGACGATCTTAAGATCCAGTCCGAACGGGTTCTTGTAGAGCCGCCCGTGATCCCAGATCGCCGACGGTTTCCCGTCGGTGATCAGAAAAATCTGCTTGTTCGGGTTCTTCCGATGCACGAGCAGCTTGCGCGCGAGCGCCAGGCCGGCGCGGGTGTTCGTGTGGTACGGCCCGACCATCGTTTTCGAGATCTCCGAGATTGCGACCCGCTTCGCGTCGTCCCCGAAGAGGATGACGTCGATCGAGTCCTTCGGGTACTTCGACTGGATCAGCTCGACCAGCGCGAGCGCGACCTTTTTCGCCGGCGTGAACCGGTCTTCGCCGTACAGGATCATCGAGTGCGAGATATCGATCGCGAGGACGGTCGCGCAGGAAGTCAGGTGCTCTTCCTCGTGGACCTCGAAATCCTCGGGCTTCAACGCGATCTCGTCCGCGTCGCGCCGCACCGCGTTTCCGATCGACCGGACTCCGTCGATCGCGGTGGGGTTGTCGCCGAACTCGTACCCGCGGGTCTCGGGCAGAAGCTCCCCTCCGCCACCCGCCCTCGGGATCGCGTGGTAACCGGGGCCCGACTTCGAAAGCGAAGTGAAGATCTCCTCGAGCGCCGAGCGCCGGATCCGTCTCTCCCCGGCCGCCGACAGGGAGAGCTTGCCGCCGCGGTCCTCGACGATCTCGCTCTTCTCGAGCTCCTTGCGGAAGGCTTCGAGGTCGATCCCTTCGTCGATCATGCCGCGGTCCTGGAGGTACTTCATCCACTCCAGGGCTTCCTCGACGTCGCCGCCGGTCTGGAGCACGAGCTGCAGGAACAGCTTGACCAGCTCCTGATGCGTCAGCAGGCCGCGCAGGAGGTCGACGGGATATTCGGAGTACCGGTAGCGCATGGTCAGCGTTCCGTTCGGAGGTCGGACGGCACTCCCCGGGGGATGGCACCGCGCCACTGCCGGGCGGAATCGAGGATCAGCACCCGGTCGCTCATGGTGAAGAAGGTAAACCCCATCTCCCGCAGCGGAGGAATCTGGTCGGTTCGCGCCAGCATGATCCCCGCTGCCTTGCCGGCCTTTTTCGCCGCCCCTGCGACCCGCGCGAGGGCTTCCTGGTAACGGGGGTCCGTGTACCTGCCCGGGATCCCGAGCGCGAACGTCAGGTCATTTGGTCCAACGTAGAGCACGTCGCAACCTTCGAGCTGCGCGACCGCGTCCACGTCCCGCAGCGCGCCCGCCGTCTCGATCTGAACGACGACGATCGTGCTCGCGTTGGCCGTCACGACGAACTCGTCGAGAGGGAGCGTCCCGTACCGGTTCGCGCGGACACCGGCGAGGCCGCGTTTGCCCTGCGGCGCGTATTTCGCCGTCTCGAGCCCCATGCGGGCGGCTTCGGCGTTATCCGCCCGCGGGAAGAGCACGCCGGCCGCGCCGGCGTCGAGCGAGCGTCCCGTTTCGGCGGCGGGGCAGGCAGGAACCCGGACAATCGACGGCAGTCCGACTCCGTCACAGGCCCGAACCATCGATTCGATCGACTCGACGGAAAAGAACCCGTGCTCCGCGTCGAGCACGACGAAGTCGAAATTCGCCAGTGCCAGGACCTCCGGGACGCCCTGCACGGGCCACGTGAGGAAACACCCGAGCAGCGGCTCGCCCGAGAGGATCCGGGAACGGAATGATGGCGATGTCATGGAGTCAATTGCTCCTCGCGCGCACGAGGTTGAACTTGAGCATCTCGGCGTAGGAGACGCGCGAGTCGAGGTCTTCGCGCGCGATCTTCAGATGCGAAGTGAGCCCCTCGAGGACCAGCTCCATTCCGACGGCCAGCTCCTCGGGGGACGCGGGAGCGAATCGCTCTTCGACCGCCTTACGCAGACCGGGTACCGCCTCGAGCGACGCCAGGTGCTCGGAGAACGGGGTGTCGTCGGAGACGGTTACCTTTCCGCCGTTTCCGAACCACTCCGCGATCGGCTCGTAGAGCGGGTGAAGCTTTTCGGGCGCCGGCGCGGGCGTGCGGCCGCGGCGGGTCGGGCCTCCCGTCTCCTCACTGTCCTCCGGCTCCTCCCGTTTGCGCTGCGAAGGCCGCCCGGAGTCCGGCGCCGGGAACTTCGCGTCGAACAGTTTCTTGACCGCGGTCGCGATCAACTTCTTTGCCACGACTTCCGCGCCCTGCTGCTCACCCTCGTAGACCATCTCGACCTTCCCGGTGATTGCCGGAAGACAAGCCGGAAGATCGCAGAGTCGCGGCGAGACCTTCTTTTCTCCGTGGCGCAGCCCGCGCCGCTCGAGATTCGACGCCAGGATCTCGATCGCCGAGATCGGCATCCTCGCCGACACACCGGACGACTGGTCGACGAACTCGCTCTGCCGCGCCACGAAAGCGATCTCTTCGATCAACTGGCGGAAGAAGTCGGGGACCTCGATCTGCGGCTCGCCCTCCCGCTCGGTCCAGGCCTCCTGGGCGGTGATCCGAGCCGCCGTTTTCACGTCATCGGGATAGTGCGTCAGGATCTGCGACGAAATCCGATCCTTCAAGGGCGTGATGATGTTGCCCCGGTTGGTGTAGTCCTCCGGGTTCGCCGAGAAAACCAGCAGGATGTCGAGCGGGATCCGGATGGGAAATCCCCGGATCTGAAGATCTCTTTCCTCGAGGATGTTCAGCAGCCCGACCTGGATGCGCGGCTGAAGGTCGGGCAGCTCGTTGATCGCGAAGATCCCCCGGTTCGTGCGCGGGACGATCCCGTAGTGGATGACCTCTTCGTCGGAGTATGTCCTCCGCTCGGTCGCTGCCTTGATCGGGTCCACGTCGCCGATCAGGTCCGCGATCGTCACATCCGGCGTCGCGAGCTTCTCCCGGTACCGCTCGGAGCGGGGGAGCCATTCGACCGGAGCCAGGTCGCCCTTTTCGGCGATCAGGCGCCGTCCGTACTTGGTGATCGGCAGCAGCGGGTCTTCGTTTAACTCGCTGCCAGCGAGAACCGGGATCTCCGGGTCGAGCAGGCGCACGAGCATGCGGAGCAGTCGCGTCTTGGCCTGGCCGCGAAGCCCCAGGAGGAGCAGATCGTGGCGCGACAGCACCGCGTTGTAGAGCGACGGCAGAACCGTCCGCTCGTATCCGAAGATCCCCTCGAAGGGATTCTCGTCTTTCGCGAGCGCGGCCCGGAGATTGTCCCGAAGCTCGTCCTTCACGCCCCGGGAGCGGTATCCGCTGGCGCGGAGCTCTCCCAGGGTCGATGGCTTCTGCTTTTCCACCGTGGACACCTTGAAACCTTTCCCGCTCGGCTAACTGCCGGCGTTTCTCGACGTTCATCCCGGCCGGAGCGCCGGCACCGACTCCCCCGGGCGGAAGAAACTCTCTGAGGTTACCCGGCTCCGCGCTGAGAGGATCCGGCTTTGCCCTGCCGGGGCCCCGCTTCGAGATTCCGCGGAGAACCGGGCGGCGAGCTCTTCCATTTTCGCTTTCTGAAACCCCTCGACGGTCTCCCGAATTCTAGCTTCCGCGCTGACTAAAAAAAGCGTGGGGACGTTGCTCAGTCCGACCGCTTCCGAGGCGTTCCAGGGCGGCGGATCGTAGAGCGTCGGAGGGTCGATCCGCAGCCGCTCGTAGAAGGCTTCCGTCTCGCCGCGGTCGTCCTGGGACACTGCGACCACCGCCGTCCCCGCGCGCTGCGCCATGGACGAGAGGCGGTCTAAAAACGGCCACATCAGCTCGCAGGTCGGGCAGGTTGTCTTGAAAAACCCCCACAGGATCTGCCCGCGGGGGAGGACCGCGGGGCCGCCGTCCGCGTCTCGCAGAGAGAGAGTCGGAAACGTTCTCCCCGGTTCCAGGACGGCCACCGCTGGATTATAGACTTCGGCGCCGGGCGGATCCGAACCTGTCCGGGTCCACCGACAGCGCGCTCCGAATGAAAAAATTCAGATGATCGACGACCGCATTTCCGCTTTGTTTCTGTTCCCGGATCACTTTTCGGGACATGCGTCCGACTACGCGCGACATCGGCCCGACTACCCGGAGTCGCTGTTCGACTTCCTCGCGGCGGCCTCGCCCGCCCGGCGGCTCGCGTGGGACTGTGCGACGGGGAGCGGGCAGGCGGCGATGCCGCTCGCGGCGCGTTTCGACCACGTGATTGCGACAGACGCGAGCGAGAAGCAGATCGCGGAAGGCGGCCCGGATCCCCGGATCGATTACCGCGTGGCCCCGGCGGAGGAATCGAGTGTTGCCGACAGGAGCGTCGATCTCATCACGGTCGCGCAAGCCCTCCACTGGTTCGACCGTCACCGTTTCTGGAAGGAGGCGGAGAGGGTGCTCGTCCCCCGCGGAGTCATCGCGGTCTGGGCCTATGACCTCCCGAGCGTGAGCGGGCCGGTCGATCCGGTCGTCCGCCGGCTCGCGCGCGAGGTCGTGGGACCCTGGTGGCCGGCGGAAAGGAGGATCGTCGACGAGGGCTACGGCAGGCTCGAGTTTCCGTTCGAAGAGCTGCCGGCGCCGGCGTTTCGCATGCAGAAATCGTGGACGCTCGCGGACCTGCTGGGCTACCTTCGAACGTGGTCTGCGACGCGCCGGTACCTCGCCGCGCAAGGCGAGGACGCCGTTTCGCTCGTCGAGCGCGAGCTTTCGGCAGCGTGGGGAGATTCGCAGACCCCGCGCTCCCTCACCTGGCCCATCGACCTGCGAGTCGGACGGATGCCGCACGCTCGAGAGACGCTTCCCCCTCTCTCCGCGCCCGGGGAGGATCCGGTTGAGGTGTCTTTCCGGCGGGGGCGTCGATAAAGTCCCCTCCCGGTGAGACCTCGGCTCCCGATCTCAGGCCGGCCGCGCTAGAATCCGGTCGTGCCCTCCGAATCTCCCCGCGATCTGCTCGGGCGTCCCCTGCGAAACCTCCGCCTCTCGGTCACCGACCGCTGCAATCTGCGCTGTCAGTACTGCATGCCCGAGCGCGACTACGTCTGGCTGCCGCGGAACGACCTGCTGGATTTCGAGGAGATCGGCCGTCTGGTCGTCGCCTTCACGAGCATCGGTGTCGACCGGGTGCGGCTGACGGGAGGGGAGCCCCTCGTGCGGCGCGACCTGCCCCGGCTGGTGGCGCTGCTGGCCGGGAACGCGTCGATTCGGGACCTCGCGATGACGACGAACGGAGTGCTGCTCGAAGAGGAAGCTCGGCCGCTCAAGGCGGCCGGGCTGCACCGCGTCACGGTGAGCCTGGATACGATGGTGCCGGAGCGATTCTTCGCGCTCACGCGGTCGGACGCCCATTCCCGGGTTCTCGCGGGCATCGCCGCGGCTTCGGCCGCCGGCTTTCCTTCTCTGAAGATCGATACCGTCGTGATGCGCGGCGTCAACGACGACGAGCTCGTGTCGCTGCTGGAATTCGGGCGCAGCGTCGAAGCGGAAGTCCGCTTCATCGAGTACATGGACGTGGGCGGCGCCACCCTCTGGTCGCGCGAGAAGGTCCTCTCCCGCGCGGAGATGCTGACGCGACTCGAGCTCGCTTACGGCCCGATCCAGCCGCTCATCGAGGAGAGCTCGGCGCCCGCTGAGCGATTTCGCCTGCCGGACGGCCTCGTCTTCGGAATCATCGCGTCGACAACGGCGCCTTTCTGCCGGACCTGCGACCGAAGCCGACTGACCGCCGACGGGCTCTGGTATTCCTGCCTGTACGCCACCCGCGGAGTCGATCTGCGCGCCCCCCTGCGGGACGGCGCGTCCTCCGAAGAGCTCGCCGAGCTTCTCAGAGCGACGTGGACCCGCCGCGACGACCGCGGCGCCGAGGAGCGGCTCGCTCTCCCGGCGCGGGCGCCCCTGATCGCCGCCGGAGAACTCCGGCGCGATCCTCACCTGGAGATGCATACCCGTGGTGGATGAAGCGCGGCACAATCCGCCCGGCGGAGGTCACGTCCCCCCCGATCCCCTGGCCGGCTTGACCGAGCCTCGCCTCGTTTCACTCGAGCGCGTTCACATCCGCACGCGCGAAGCCGTCACGACCCGGTCCGCCTGGCGTCTCGTGGCCGCGTCGGGAGAAGGGGAAGGGACGATCTCCCTCATCGAGATCTCGCCCACCGTCTCGCTCTTCCGCGGCGAGGGCGTTTTCCTGGGGTGGTCGTCGGACCGGCTCCAGAGCGCCTACCGGATGCTGTTGCCCAGGGACACCGGCCCCGACCTGGAATTCAACCAGCTGGGATAGCGGCGCCCCGCGCGAAGCGCAGAAAGGACGCCGCGTCGTATTCGGGCGCGCGCGTCCCACGCGCGCCCGAAGAGGCCCCAAAATCCGCCCGCCCTTCAGTCGCTTGGCGCCGACTCGAGCAGCGCCTTCCATTCTTCGTCCCGGAGAACACCGACAGCCGCCTCGTAGTAAACGCTGTCGAGCTCGCTCTCGTGCGCCGCGAGTCGCCGATCGAGGTTTTCCACGAGACCGAGGACGTCCGAAAGAGGAGCCGACCGGGTCAACTGCTCGAGCAGGAAACGGCCGAGCTCACGCAGCTGAACGAACTCGAGTCGGAGCTCCCTTTGGGTGTCGCGGTTTTCGATCGGGGCGCGAACGAGCGCCGGCAGGAGCGTCCTCTCTTCGGCAGTCGTCCATCGGCGCAGTTGCGTCACGAAGTCATCGATCGCCACGCGGTAGGCCGCCTCGTCCCGCCGTTCGAAAGCGGAGCGAAAATCGTCGAAACGGCTTCTCAGGGCACGTTGGGCGGCGCGCAGAGAACGCAGCCGGGGATCCTGCATTCGAAAAATCTCAAATTCCCGCGAGGCCCGGCTCGAGACGCGTGAAGCCCTGCTCGGCTGCCCAGAGATCGAGGGAGATCGAGAGGAGGTCGTCGACTTCCGGGATCGGGCGGGCGTCGAGCGAGAGGTCGAGCGACTTCACATAGCGCCGGCAGGTCTCACAGGCTTCGACGCGGACGTTTGCGTGCCGGTCGCTCGAGAACGAGGGGAGGCGCGTCGGATCCTCTTCGAAGCAGGAAGGGCAGAGGACTCTCTGGAACATCCACTCGGTGCCGCAGAGCGCGCAGCCGAGCATCCGTCGACCCCCCTCGAGGTCGCCGCCCTCCCGGCGCGCCGAGATCCAGGGCCCGCCTCCGCAAAAAGGGCACCGTCCGCGGCGATGCATCCGCGCCGGCGCCCGGTTCACGAAGCGAAGGGTCTCGAGATACGGCCGCAGCATCGCCCGAGAGAGGTAGTCCTCGGTGGCGGCTCGGCCCTCGTCCCAGAAAACGAGGAGCCGGGTCCGCGCCACGGCGCTCTCATCGAGCAGCCGGTCTTCCGCGTCCGCGGCGAGCGGCTCAGGTCCGTGCTCGGCGGCGAACCGGACGACATCCATGGATCGGTCGATGAATCGGGCCACGTCCCTGTCGAGGTGCCCCGAGAACGCCTCCCGGGCGTTCATTCCCTCGATGTCCCCCGCCACGCCGGCTTGCGTGCGAAACAGGCCCGCGGCGAAGCGGAGCGGTTCCGCGGAAACGGATGTCTCGCCCGCGAGCAGCTCGGCGCGGGCCGCCCGACGCTCGAATTCCCTCGCCGCCGCGGGCGCTTCAGCCGCGGCGGTCGTTCTCAACGCGATCGCCCGTGACTTCCCGGTACCAGCGGCCATGGTGCAGCCGTGCCCATTGACGGGTCACGGTGCCGCGAATCATCGACCCGAAGGTCCCCGGCTCGGCGGCCGTGCCGAGATAGATGTGAAAGACGATCGCTACGGTGAAGGCGATGAAGGTCACGTCATGGATGACATAGGAGAGCTGGCGGAGGAGGGGGGGGAAGTAGCGGGGAAACCACATGAGGAGGCCGGAGAGGAGAAACCCCAATGCCCCGAGGGCGACCGCGAAGAAGAAGAGCTTTTGCCCCCCGTTGTACTTGCCGGTGTTCGACTCGTCGGTCTCGTAGCGCATGTATGCGAGGGCGTCGCGGACCGACCACCGCTTCTCGGAAGATTCCGCCCGCATGTCCGACAGCCAGTGAAAGAACATCACACCCATCGAGAGGGAGAACGCCACGCCGGTCCACGGATGGAGGACCCGGCAAACGGAAAGTCCGCCGAAGAGCGCGGCCATCCATCCGAAGATCGGCGTCCAGATGGGCATGCCGGTGAAGAGACAGATGAAGAAGAGGAGCGAGACCGTCCAGTGGATCAGACGCGACGCCCGGCGGTGGCGGACGATGACGTTTCCGACGGCCACGTCCTCGCGGTCCTGCGCCGCGATGACGGCGGCATCGACGGGGCGATGCGTAACGGCGCTCATCGAGGTCCCCCTTTCGCGCCCATCAGGCGCTCGGAAGGTTGCGG
>JBDTRB010000010.1:0-56362 GCA_039931865.1 Acidobacteriota bacterium
GCTTCCACGATGGCGTCTTCCTGGCCGGGGGCTTGCCCGGGGCGGTCGGGCACGACGACGTCGGGACGCAGCCCGCGGCCTTCGTATGAGCGGCCTTCGGCGTCCTCGATCGCGCGCGAGGAGAACCAGAGCGAGGAGCCGTCGGGCAGCTTCGCGACCGCGGCGCCGCCCGAGAGCATCCCGGCCGTCTCCTCTCCCACGATGGGACCGATCCCGTGACGCCGGAACTTCAGCGCGAGGGCCTCGCCGGAGCTCGCCGTCCCCGAGTTCACCAGCAGCGCGATCGGCAGCGGCCGGTACTCGGGCGGGACGGTTCGCGTCTTCCCGCGGCTGCGCACGCGGTAGTCGCCCGCACTCCACCGCCCGCGCAGGAACGTCGAGAGGATGCCGGGGTCGTAGCCGCCGCTGTTCCCGCGCACGTCGAGCAGAAATCCGTCGATCTCGCCGAGCCCCGCGAGCTCCGGTTTCGCCGCCGCCGAGTCCGAGCGGTCGGAGAGGAGATCCACGACCGCGAGCGCGACCTCGGGCGAAATCCCCCAGAGGCGCGCGTAACCCCACGCATGCCCGCCGCGGCGCAGAACACGGGCGCTCCGCCAGACGAGCGCGTCCCCGGGCGGCTCGGGCTCGAGCTCCAGAGCGGCGCTCCGATGGTCGCCCGCCGCTGTTTCCCAGGCGACTTCGACGGAAGAGCGCGGGGGCCCTTCGAGCGCGAGGAATAACCCCCGGAAATCCATACGCGCCGCGCCGTACTCCCGGCCGCCGATCGAGACGATCCGGTCTCCGAGCCGGATCCCCGCGCGTTCGGCGGCGCCGCCGGGGAGGACCGCCTTGACCGCGTACCCCGGACCCTCGCGGCCGATGCGCAGGCCCGCCGTCGCCCAGCGCGTCTCGGGGAGCCGCCCCGCGGGAACGCGGAATGTGTGCGAGTCGTCGAGCCTGGCGAGCAGGCGATCGTACGCAGCGTCCCGCTCGAAATCGGTGCGGGCTACGGCCAGATCGGCGGCCGCCTTTTCGACGGCGGCGCTCCAGTCGACGCCCTTCAAATCCGGATCCCAGAACTCAGCCCGGATGCGCCGGTCGATCTCCGCGAGAGGCGCAGGCCTCGGAACCGTCGTCTTTACGGGGGCGCGGGGCGACTTTGCGGGGGCGCTCGGCGACGCTTGCGCGGAGAAGAGAAACGGCCCGGCCGTGAGGAGGAGGATGGCCGGCGAGGTCTTCACGCGCGCGGATGTGCCCGGCGGTACACGTCCCGCAGCCGCGCCGCGTCGAGGTGCGTGTACTTCTGTGTCGTCGAAAGGGACGCGTGTCCCAGAAGCTCCTGGATCGCCCGCAGGTCGGCGCCGGCCTGCAGGAGGTGCGTCGCGAACGTGTGGCGGAGCGCGTGGGGCGAGATCGCGGCGGGCAGGCCCGCGGCCCGCAGACGGCGCTTCAAGACGCGCGACATGGATCGCGTAGTCAGCCGCCCGCCACGCGAATTTACGAAGAGCGGCTCCCCGCCGGAACCTCCCTCGTTTGCCGGCGCGGGCTCCCGGAGGGTGAGGCGAAGCGGCAACCATCCGCGCAGCGCTTCCTCGGCCTCCTCCCCGAACGGAACGATCCGCTCCTTGCGGCCCTTGCCCTGCGCCCGCAGCATGCGGGAAGAGAGATCGATGTCTTCAAGATCCAGCGAGGCAGCCTCCGACACGCGCAGTCCCGTCGCGTAGAGGAGCTCGAACAGGGCGCGCTCGCGCTCTGGAAAGGGCGTCTCGTCCTCGGTGTCCAGAAGCGTCTCCGTGTCGGGCAGCGTCAGCGCCCGGGGAAGCCCGCGGGGGGCGCGCGGCGACGGAAGGCCGCGGGCAGGGTTTCGCTCCAGGTGACCCTCGCGGCACGCCCAGCGCAGAAAGGAGCGAACCGTCGAGAGGTGCCGGCCGAGCGACCGGTTCGAGAGCTTCGCGCGGTGGAGGGAGGCGACGTGAGACCGCACCGCGAGAGTGTCGATCTTCGAAAGCGGCGTCTTCGCCGCGGGTGTCTCGCCGAACTCGCTCTCCCAGAAATGCGCGAAGCGTTCGAGATCGGACCCGTACGCGAGCACCGTGGCCGGGGAGAACCGGCGCTCATCCGCCAGGTAGGCGATGAAGTCGTCGATCGCCTGCGCGAGCGTGATCACTGGGAGAAGTGTACGGGAAGAGGGCGGTGGGCGCCCTTCCGCGAGGGGGATGGGCGATGGGCGGTCAGCTATCGGCTTCTGTTCGACTCCCGATCCAGTTGACCGCGGAGTACCGCGGCCGTCTCGCTCCCTTTGGTCGCTCGGCTCCCGGCCCGTCCAAACCCCCGCACGTCGACCTTCACGAGGGACTCGATCTGTTCCTTCGACAACTTCTTGCCGAACGCGGGCATGTCCTCGCCGCCCCTGGTGACCGTCTTGACGAGCTCGGCGTCGTTCTTCGCCGACTGCCACTCCGCGTCCGTGAAGTCTCTCGCCATGAGCTGCTTGCCCTTCGGAGTGTTGCCCTTGCCGTCTTCGCCGTGGCACTTCGCGCAATATTCGACGAACGTCGGCGAGGGATGCGGCGCCGCCGCGAGCAGCACGAGCGCGCTCCCCGCCGTCAGCGAGAACACCAGACCCGCCGCGAAGCGCGTGCTCCTCATCCTCTTCATCCCTTCCTCGCTTTCTCCATGTCGCGCAGCAGGTGCTCCGGTTCCCAGCTCTCGCCGTAGTAGATCGTCGCGAGGCGTCCCTCGGGATCGACGACCGCGACCGCCTGCCCGTGGATCACCTGGCCGCGCTCGGGGTAATAGAGGACGCCGAACGAGGACGCGACTTCCGCGACGGCCGTCGGAGAGCCGGTCAGGAACTTCCACCGTTTCACGTCGGCTCCCGCCTTGCGGGCGTAGTCGGCGAGCACGGCCGGCGTGTCGTGCTCGGGATCAACCGTCACGACCAGGAGCTTTCCGTATCCCCTCGCCTTGAGCAGGGCATCGAGCCGCGAGAATTTGGCCGTCGTCATCGGACAGGCGGTCGCGACGGGACAGCGCGTGTAGAGAAACGTGACCGCGACGGGCTCTCCGCGAAGGGACGAGAGCTTCACGCGCTGCGAGGCCTGGTCCGTCAGCTCGAAGTCGGGGACCTTCTCTCCCACTCGGACCGCGCGATTCGGGACGGGCGTCACGGATCCGGGGGGAGGAGGTTCGGAAGTCGGAGCGAGCGCGCGAGGAGCTCCCGAGCCTTTCGTCCGGCGGATGCCTTCGAGCCAGTAACGGCTTTCCTCCACCACGAGCGTGGCATCGATCACGTCTCCGGGTGCGAGCGCGCGCGTCACTTCGGGCGCCCCGCGGGTCGGGAACAGCATGGTCATCGCTCCCATGAACCCGGGCACCGCGTCGTGGTCGACGAGCACGTCCGCGCCGCCGTTCTTCACCTCGCGGACGATCCCGCGAAAAGGGTACCGCTTCGCCGACGCGGACTCCTCATCGGCGTTGGCGCGCGACTCACTGCGCCGGCACCCTGACAGGCTCGCGAGGAGGAGACAGCACGCCGCCAGGGCCGCCGCAAGTCGAAAAAAGCGGGCAGAGCGGGCAGCGCGGGCAGACGTCGGGGACGCGGACGCGCATAGAAGTCTTCGTGTCACGTGATCATTCAACGCGACTCGGGGAGCCGATGTTCCGGAGTTAATAGGCCCCTTAGGAGACCCCGCTCCCCCGTTCAGGGGACCTCGAACGTGACGGATGTCCAGATGCTCTCCCAGTCCGCGTCGACTCCCTTCGGGGCGGGAACCATGTGGACCGCTTCGACGAGCCAGACGCCCCGGCGGGGAAGACGCAGGGTCAGGCTTCCATCCTTTCCGGAGCGGGCGGTCAGCGTCTTTCCCGGATCTTCGCGGCAGATCGCTTTCACGAGCGCGCCCGCCAGAGGCTTGTCCTCATACGAGAGCCGGAACTTCACCGGCGACCCGGAACCACCCTCCTCGCGCCAGGCGGCGGGATCGCTGCCGAGCATCAGCTCGAGCGTGAGACCGAGATGGCGGTCGTACTCACGCCCTCGAGGGCCCGCGAACACGATCGCCTTGACGCTGCGGGAGAACACTTCGCGGCCGGGCTTCTGTCGTTCGCCGCGTTTCTCCCGCTCTTTCAGAATGGAGTCGAGGCCTTCGTCGGCGAGATACTTCTCGAACTTCTCCGCCTCCAGGGTCACGGGCGAGCGGTCGCTGCGGTATCCGATGACCGCGATTCCGGGTGTCTCCAGGCGCGCGAACCCGGCGGGATCGTTTCCCGGCAACCCGGGCACCGGCGCCTCGCCGAGCGTCGAGACGAGAAAGAACCGCCGAATGCGGCGGTCGTCGCGGGGAACGGGCTCACCGTTGAAGTGCTCTCCCACCTTCAGGGACACGGAGAAGTCCTCGCGCACTGCGGGGCGGAAAGTGGAAGGCTCGATCCAGAAGTCGTGCGCGCGAAGCGTTGCCGGGAGAAGCGCCAGGAGAAACGCGATGGCGCGGCGTCTCATGAGGACGAAGACGCCGTGAGGTACGCGGCGAGCCGATCGCGGTCCACGTTCCCCCCGGAGAGGATCACGCCCACCTTCTTCCCGGCGAAATCGGCCTTCCGGTGCCGCACCGCGGCCGCGCCCGCCACGCCGGACGGCTCGACCAGCACTTTCATGCGCTCCAGCATCCAGCACAGCGTTTCGACCATCTCGTCATCGGATACGAGCAGAACGGCCTGGACGGTTTCCTGCACGATCGGAAAGGTGAGCTTTCCGGGAGTCGAGACCTGGAGCCCGTCCGCAATCGTCCGCGGAACGTCGATCGCCACTCGTTCCCCTTTCGCCAGCGACTCCGCCGTATCGGCCGCGGTCACCGGTTCCGTCCCGTAGACCGCGATTCGCGGGTTCAGATGCTTCGCCGCAAACGCGCACCCGGCGATCAATCCTCCGCCGGAGACCGGGATCACCAGCGCATCCAGACCGGGAACGTCCTCGAGGAGCTCGACCGCCGCGGTCGCCGCTCCGGCCATTATCCGGTAGTCGTCGAACGGCGGCACGAGGAGCGCGCCGCGGTCGCGCACGAGCCGCTCCCCGATCTCGTCGCGGCTCTCCGAGTACCGGTCGTAGAGGACGATGTCCGCTCCGTATCCCCGTGTGGCCGCGAGCTTCGCGGCGGGGGCGTCGCTCGGCATGACGATCGTCGCCTTCAGTCCCAGGATCTTCGAGACGAGCGCGACCGCCTGCGCATGGTTGCCGGAGGAATAGGCGACGACCTCGGTGAACTTCGACGTCTCCGCTTCGCCCTTGATCTTGTTGTACGCCCCGCGAAACTTGAACGCGCCGGCGCGCTGGAGGTTTTCGGCCTTGAAGAACACGGACGCGTTCGCCGCCTCGTCGAACTGCCGCGAGCGGAGGACCGGTGTGCGCAGGGCGACGCCGGCCAGGCGGCGCCGAGCCTCTTCGATGCGGGGGAAGGTCAGCATCGGGCGACGTGAGGCGTCAGGGGTGAGGCGTGAGGCGGGAGAGAGCGGATCATCTTGCGGCGACCACTTCCGCCGACGTCGCTTCGCGCCAGTCGCGGATCGCGGAGAGCGCCCGCTCGACCATGCCGCGCCGCCGTTGCGCCTTGTCCCGGATCGTCGCGTGCGAGCTGTCTTCGATCAGCCCGAACGTCACGTTCATGGGCTCGAACTTCTCCGAGGGCGGCCGGTCCGAGCAGTGGCGGGCGAGTGATCCGATCGCGGTCGTGGCCGGAATCTCGAGCGGGTCTCGCCCCTCGAGCGTCTGCGCGATCGTGCGGCCGACCGCGAGCCCCGTGGCGGCGCTCTCGACGTAGCCCTCGACCCCGGTGATCTGACCGGCGAACGAGATCCGGGGCTCCCGGCGCATCCGCCACAGGCGGTCGAGGTGCGCTGGGGCGTGGATGTACGTGTTGCGGTGCAGCATTCCGAATCGGGCAAACGCCGCGTTCTCGAGCCCGGGAATCTTGCGGAAGATGCGCTGCTGCTCTCCGACCTTCAACTTCGTCTGAAACCCGACGAGGTTGTAGTGCTCCTTTGCAAGATCGTCCTGGCGCAGCTGCACGACCGCCCACGGGATGCGGCCGGTCGAGGGTTCCGGGAGACCCATCGGTTTCATCGGCCCGTGCCGCAGGGTCTCGCGCCCGCGCTCCGCCATGACTTCGATCGGCAGGCAGCCCTCGAAGTAGATTCCCTTTTCGAAGTCGTGGATCGGAACCGTCTCCCCGGCGAGCAGGTCGGTCATCAACCCTTCGTACTGTTCGCGCGTGAGCGGGCAGTTCCAGTAGTCGGCGCCCGCTCCCTTGCCGTACCGCGACATCGCGTACATCTTCGAAAAATCGAGGCTGTCCGCTACGACCACGGGAGCGATCGAGTCGTAGAAGTAGAGGTCCTCCGTCCCGAGGAGCCGCCCGATCTCGGCATCCAGCGCCGCCGACGTGAGCGGCCCCGTCGCGATCACGACGTGTCCTTCCAGGGGAATTTCCCGGACCTCTTCCCGGACGACCTCGATCCCGGGGAGGCTCGACAGGGCGGCTGTGACTGCGGCGGAAAAGACGTCGCGGTCCATTGCGAGCGCGTCGCCCGCCGGCAGCGCCGCGGCCCGCGCGCTTTTGACGATGACGGAGTCGAGCTCCTCCATTTCGCGCTTCAGAAGTCCGACGGCGTTCAACGGATTGTCGGAGCGGAAGGAGTTCGAGCAGACGAGCTCGGCAAACCGGTCGGTCCGGTGCGCGGAAGTCGTCACCTTCGGGCGCATCTCGTACAGACGGACGCGATGGCCGCGGCGCGCGAGCTGCCACGCGCACTCCGAGCCCGCGAGCCCGGCGCCGATGATCGTGACGGGAGGATTCACGGCGGGGATTCTAACCGCCGGCCTTCGACTTCCTCCGCGCGAGCGGCACCACGAAGCGGATCGACGTGAGCCGGGGCGAGAACGCCGCGATCTTGTTGTCGACCAGACCGGCGGCGAGGCCCGCCTTCTGGACGTCCAGCCACATGTAGGGAAATTCCAGTTCCGCGGCGAACGGCTTCTTCGGCAGCACCGTCCAGAGCGATCCTGAACGGGCCAGATGCTTCTCGAGTGTCCGGAAGAACCCGGAGAGGGAGCCCTCCGCCGGGACCTCCGCGAGAATCCAGGCGATCGGACCGGGAGGGACGTCACGAACCCGCTCGACAAGCGGCCCGAAGATCTCGCGGACCGTCCGGGTGAACTCGGGAGACACACCGACGGCGAGCGCGGGAGCATCCCCCGGAAGAGAGAACTTCGCCCACGGCGCGGCCGTCATTTCGGTCGTTCGTAGATCGGGACGAGGAAGACCGCTTCGAGGTCCGGCCCAACAACCGGCACGGACACGGCGAGCTGCCAGTACGTGCACTGGTCCTTCGAGAGGTCGGTCCCCGGCTGATCGACGGGCACGTCCATCGTGATCGGAAAGGACGTCATCGTCCCCTGGGCGAAGGCGGGAAATGTCTGCGTCGCCGACCAGGCCTCGTAGGCGCGCATGGCGGCCGCGGCGGCCGGAACATGCTCCGCGTTTTCCGAATCACCCGCATCGTCCGCATCGGCCGTATCGGCCGTATCGGCCGACGCATCGTTCAACCGCTGCTCGATTCGGCGCAGCGTCACCGATGGCGGCCCGTTCGGCCGCATCGCGCGCGTCGTCTGGAAGACCGCTTCGAAACGGCCGCCCGTGAAGGAGGGAAACGACCGCCAGGCGAGCCTCGGGGTTCCGACGCGGACCGCCTGCACCATTCTGCGGAGCGTGTCGTAGAGGACGAGGACCGCGACGAGATCGAAAAGGCCGAGGACGAGGGACACAATCACTCGGGCGCCCGCGGCCATGTGGACCGTCCAGAGGAAGTTCAAGAACCCGATGAAGAGAAAGAAGACGAGGCGGCCGACCACCGCCCGGAAGCCGCTCCCCGACCCGTCGGGAACCGCACCGGCCGTGTCCCAGTCGTTGTCGCTCGACCACGGCGCTCCGTTTCGCGGCGCCGGTGCTCCGCTCTTGCGGAGGATGGTCTTCGCGCCGAGCGTCGTCACGAGCACACCCGCGAGCGCGAACACCCCGCCGAAGAGGATCGGAAGGAACGTTTTCTTGTCCGCCGCGTCGATGCGGTGCGACGCCAGAGTCATGACCGCGATGCCGGCCCCGAGGAACGGAAGGCCCATGCATCCCGGCACGAAGCCCTCGGCGTACTTCTTCAGAAAGACGGGCGTGTCGCCCGCCGGCCCCGGGTCCGTGAATTCGGCCCAGAGCCGGCCGAGCGAACCGGCCGTCGTGCCGGACGCGCGGGGCGAGCGGATCGGGAGGGCGAGCGTCTTTTGTGGTTTCCGCGGGCTCACCAGCCGCCACCGCCGCCGCCGCCCGAGCTGCCGCCTCCCCCGCCTCCCCCGCCGCCGCCGGACGAGCTCGGCGCGGAGACACCCGCCGCGAGCGCCCCGGCCGCCACCGCCCAGGAGCCCGACGAGCCGCCACCGCCCGAGAATCCGCCTCCGCCCGTGAACCCGCCGGAGTCTCCCGAAAACCCGGACGACGAGGACGACGACGAGGACCCGCCGCGCGATCCGGACGACGCTGCGGATGCGGTGGCCGCCGCCGCGCCGCCGAAGGATCGGAACCAGCGATCGACGGAGGGACCGAGCCCGAACGCCGCGATCCACGGGAACCACGCGTCCTTCATTCGCGGGACCTGTTTCGAAAGCTCGCGCTCGAAGAACCGCCGCGCCGCGGCGAGCTCCTTGCGCCGCGCGACTTTCCGCGGACCGCTGCGGGTCCGGGCGGCGTTGAAGAGGTTCTGAACCACGGCGAGCTGGAGTAAGAGCAGCCCGATCAGCGACGGGAGCGGCGTGACGCCCGATCCTGACAGGCCGCGCCACCAGCTCCAGAGGAAGAAGGCCGGCACGAAGAGAAAAGACAGAGACCAGGGCGCGAGCTTCTCCATCCGCTTCTGATAGCGGAGGGCGGCCATGGCCCCGATCCCCCAGAAGAAGCCCGTGGTGATCGCCGCTGAGACGAGGAACGCCCAGCCGGTCGCTCCGCGCAGCGGGTCGGAGACGAGCAGGGCCACGCCGGCGAGAAAAAGCGCGAACGTCGGCCCTCGCGGGGGCCGACCGGAACGGTCCTGAAAGTCCGCGTGCCGGGCGAGCCTCTCGCGCAGACCGGCTTCGATCTTGTTCGCCGGGTCAAAGCCGCTGCTCTTGTAGTGCTTCTTGATCTCGGACGTGGAGGTCTCGGTGCGCCCGCCGAAAAACAGCCCCTCGAGCAGCTTCCGCTCGTAGCCCTTGAAGGACTCGATCGGCGCCTGGAGACGCATGGTCATTTCCTTCTCGGACGCGTTTGTCTCGAGCTTTTTTTCAGCGGTCAACCGCGCGAGAACCGCGGTGACCTCGGGAGCTCCGATCGAATCGTCCCAGAGCGCCCCGGCCTCCTCGGGCGACAGCGAGAAGAGGCGTTGATCGAGCCAGGCCTCGTCGATGACGTTTGTGGGCTCGGGCTCGCGGAAACGACCGAGCAGCGCCTCGCGGCGGTAGAAGAGGACGGCCATCAGGAGAGTGCCGAGCAGAAGCGTGGCGAAGATCGCCGCGCGCACTCCCTTCGTCGTCCCCGCCCGGACCGACGACGGCGCCCCGGCCGCCGCCGCCCGCGCGAGCTCCGCGTGCACGACGAAGTCCTCCCCCGCTGTCAGCGAACGGGCGGTCCGGTGCCGCGCGAATCCCGCCGGCGCGATCCAGGCGGAATCGAGATCGAGATCCACCGTGAAGCGTTCGATCGGCTGCTTCGCGGCGGGAAGCGCGAAATTGTGGTCGAGGACGTATCGATCGCCCTGCTTCAGGAGCACTCCCGAGATCGTGTACGCGATCTCGTATCCGATCGGGGTGTGATCGAACGAGGGTTCCGAGGGAAGGCGGCTGCGCCAGCGCAACGTATTCGCGTCCGTCATGTCGTAGTGGTCGAGGGCGCCGAGGTCGCCCCGCACGAGGGCGCGCGCGGCAGCTCCCTCCGTGGCCGGATCGAAGCGCCGCACTCCCTCGAGCGAAAGTGCCTGGCCCGGGAAGAGGCGGAACACCCGCTCGCCGCCGTTCCAGTCGCCCGTGAAGACCATGACGTGGCGCTCGACCACGTGGAGCCGGCCGTCGGCATCGAGCCGCGCGGCCACGTCGAACGCCCGCCAGTGGAGCTCCTTCTCGGCCCGGGCGATGCCCGTCGCCGTCCCGAGGACGAGGATCGCCGCGGCGAGAACGCGGGCGCCGAAACGGAACTGGGTTGGCGAGGCCGACATTGGCGGAGATTCTAGGCGAGACTCGCGCGGGCCGCGCGACGAGGCAGCGAGGCAGCCAGGACGCGGCAGGCCGCGGGCGTCCTCTCGCCCCGGGGCAGCGGGGCAGCGGGGCAGCGGAAGCGTCGGCGGAAGGGAGCTAGCTGCTAGTAGCGCGGCGGCGCGGGGCCGCCTTCTTCGGTTTCGCCGCGAGGCGGGGAGCCTTGCGGGCGGTGCCCCCAGAAGAGACCAACGCCGCCGGCGGCTGCCCCGTTTCGACGGACCCTTCCGCCAGCGAAGATGGAGATCCGGGCTTCCGGGACCGGCTCTTCCTGGCCGCGGTCGCCTTTTTAGCCGGCGGCGTCGACGGCAGGAAGATGTCCTGCATCTCGGGAATCGGTCCCGCTTCCTTCTCGAACCCGCACCCGGCCTTGTCGCATGCGAAGACGTTTCCGCCCTTGCGCTCCCGATGGAGCAGGTACGAATTCCCGCACTGAGGGCAGGTTTCCGGGATCGGCCGGACCGACAGCGTGAAGTCGCACGCGGGATAATTGACGCAGCCGTAGAAAGGGCGGAAGCGCCCGCGCCGCTCGGCGATGACGCCTCCATCCTTGGGGCAGCGAACTCCGGTGTCTCGCACGGGCTTCGGGGGCTTGTAGCGGCAGGCCGGGTAATTCGAGCAGGAGACATACGCGCCGAATTTGCCGTGCCGTTTGACGAGCGGGTGCTGGCAGTCGGGGCACATCTCCCCCGTCGGCTCGTCCGGCCGCGCCTCGGCCTTGCCTCCCGCCATCACGACGTTCACCACGTTGCGGCACTTGGGATACGCCGTGCAGCCGAGAAACGCGGAACCGGAGCGGCTCTGCCGCAGTTTCATCGGCGAGCCGCACTCCTCGCAGGTCGTGCTCTCGAGGTCCGTCGCGTCCACAGCGTCTTCTTCGGGGTCGGGGATGTTCTCGGTAAACGTGCAGCTCGGATATCCGCTGCAGGCGACGAACAGGCCGTTCTTGCCCATGCGGAGCTTGAGCTTCTTTCCGCACTTCGGGCAGGCTTCCGCGGTCGCGGGGACGACCGGGAAGGAGAGAAGCTTTCGCGCCTCGCCCAGAGGGATGCCCGCTTTCCCGGAGACCATCTCCTCGAGCGCTCTGTTGCGATCCGCGGTGAACGTCTTGTCAAACTCCGCGATCGCCGTCTTCCAGGGGAGCGTGCCGTCTTCGACCTCGTCCAGCCGCTCTTCCATTCGGGCCGTGTAGGACGTCTCAAAGAAATCGCCGAAGTACGGCAGCAGCAGCTCGATTACGGTGCGGCCGAGCGCGGTCGGGATGAACCGCCGGTCCTTCTTCCGCACGTACTCGCGGTCCTCGATCTTCCGCAGGATCTCGGCGTACGTCGAAGGCCGGCCGATGCCGTTCTCTTCCAGGAACTTGACGAGCGACGCCTCGTTGAAGCGCGGCGGCGGCTGGGTGGATTTTTTTTCCGGGATCACCGCGACGAGCTTCAGCGTCTCCCCTTCGACCAGGGGCGGAAGGCGCGAGCCCTCCTTCTCCTTGTCCTTGTCCTTCTCGGGGCGATCGCTTTCCTCTTCCTCTTCGGCCGCGACGCCGTACGCCGCGAGCCAGCCCGGCGACTTCAGCGTCGATCCGTTCGCGCGATAGACCGCCTTACCGGCCGAGATGTCGGCAGAGGTCGTGTCGTAGACCGCCGGGTTCATCTGCGAGGCGACGAAGCGCTCCCAGATCAGGCGGTAGACCTTAGATTCGTCCGGGGCGAGAAAGTTCGCGACCTTCTCGGGCGGCAGGTCGAGGTACGTGGGCCGGATCGCCTCATGCGCGTCCTGCGTGTCCCGCCGGCTCTTGAAGAACCGGGCCGACTCGGGAAGAGTGTCGGCTCCGTACTTCGCCTGGATGTGCTCGCGCACGCCCGTCAAAGCGTCATTGGAAACGCGCGTCGAGTCCGTGCGCATGTACGTGATGAGGCCGACGGTCCCGCGGCCCGGGATCTCGCGGCCTTCGTACAGACGCTGGGCGACCTGCATCGTCCGTCGAACGGCGAACCCCAAACGGCGAGCCGCCGCCTGCTGCAGCTGCGAGGTGATGAAGGGCGGCGCGGGATTCTTCTTCCGCTCCGCGCTTTCGACTCTGGTGACGGTCCACGTCGCGCTGGCGACGTCGTCGCGGACGCGCATCGCCGCCGCTTCGGACTCCAGACGAGGGTCCGTCCCGTCGAACTTCAGCTTCGTGCCTTCGAAGGAGACCAGCCGGGCCGGAAAGACGGGCGGGGTTTTCCCCTCGATCTCCGCATCCGCGATCCAGTACTCGACCGGACGGAACGCCTCGATCGCCTGCTCGCGCTCGCAGATGATGCGCAGCGCCACCGTCTGGACGCGCCCGGCGGAGAGTCCCCGCCAGATCTTCTTCCAGAGGAGGTCCGAAACCTCGTAGCCGACGAGACGGTCGATGATCCGCCGCGCCTGCTGCGCATCCACTTTCCGGACGTCGATCTCGCCGGCGTCCTCCATGGCCTGGAGCACCGCCTTCTTCGTGATCTCGTTGAATCGGACGCGCTTGAAGAAGGTGTCCTTTCCTCCGGCCCCCTTTCCGGAGCCCTTCAGGGACTCGTACAGGTGCCAGGAGATCGCCTCGCCCTCCCGGTCCGGGTCGGCGGCCAGGTACACGGCGTCCGAGGTGCGCGCGGCCTTTTTCAGGTCCGCGAGGGTCTTTTCCTTGCCGGCTAAGACCTCATAGGTGGGCGCATAGGAGTCGTTGCGGTCCACTCCGAGCCCCTTCTTGGGGAGGTCCCGGACGTGGCCGTAGGAAGCCAGGACCCGGAAATCTTTTCCGAGGAACTTTTCGAGAGTCTTCGCCTTGGCGGGCGACTCGACGATGACGAGGGAACGGGTCATAGGGGGGTTGGAAACTGGCATATCCGCGCGGAAAGCGCAAACGCCTGGTCTCTCCGAATGCCATAACAGAGCCTTATTCCGGGCCCGTAACTTGCTGATTTCAAAGGCCCGCATCCGCTCTTCCGTAAGGAGTCCGAGAAGGAAGGCCTCCGGCGGCGTCCGGCGGCGGCCTTCGTGGTCTCGGGCCGTGTTGCGGCCGGTCCGGAGGCCGTCTCAGGCAACGGGGACCCCCGAGAGCGCATACCGGCCGCCGCCGCCGCTCGAGGCGAGCCCCGCCGCCTCGAGCTCGAACAGGGCGGCCAGGACGCTCGCGGCAGGCAAGTCCGCCTGGTCGGCGAGCTCGTCGGGGGTCGCGCTCCCCTCCCGCGTCATGACCCGCAGAAGAGCGTGCGCTTCGGCCGACAGGTCGACGGCCGGTCCGGGAGCGGCGAGGCGCGGCCGGGGGGGCCCCCCGATCGCCGGGAAGAGCTCGGACAGGACGTCCTCCGCCCCCCTGCAGAGGATCGCGCCGTCGCGGAGGAGCTCGTGGGCCCCGACGGAGGTCTCGGAGAAGATGCTCCCCGGAACGGCGAAAACGTCGCGCCCGAAGTCCGCCGCGAGCCGCGCGGTGATCAGAGACCCGCTCCTTCGGGACGCCTCGACGACGACGACCCCGGCGGAGAGGCCGGCGATGATCCGATTGCGGATGGGAAAGTTCTGCGCCCGCGGCCCGTCGCCGGGCGGGTGCTCCGAGAGGATCAGGTGGCCGTGCCGGAGCGACTCCTTGAGCCGCGAGTTTTCTTTCGGGTAATCGATGTCGAGCCCGCAGCCTAAGACCGCGATGGTCCCGCCGGGCCCCTCCCGCGCGGCGGCATGGGCCTCCGCATCGACTCCCCGGGCGAATCCGGACACGACGCAGACGCCGGCGAGCGAAAGATCGCGTCCGAGCCGGGCTGCGACCTCCCGGCCGTAGCGGGTCGCTCCGCGGGAGCCCACGACCGCGACCGCGGGCAGCGAGAGGCGGGACACGTTGCCGATCGCGAAGAGCAGAAACGGCGGATCGGCGATCTCCGCGAGAGCCGTCGGGTAAGGTTCGTCGAACGCGGTCACGATCGCGATGCCGGACCGCTCGAGGTCGGCCGCCCAGCGTTCGGCGTCCCGGTCGTCGGGGGATCGGAGGAAGGCGCGAGCGGCGTCCACCGACCTGAATCCGGAGGCGAGATCCCGTTCGTCCTCCGAAAGAGCCGCTTCGACCCCGCCCAGCGCTCGAATGACCGGCCAGACGCGGCGGGGGGAAAGCGAGCGAGACCGCGCCCACGAGAAGGCGAGGCGCCTCAAGAGCGGAGACGAGGGGAAGTTGTCCAGGCTCTGCCTTAATCCTTTCTTGAGGCGCCGTCCGGGCGCGCGAAGAGCCCCGAAGAGCCCAGTTTGCGCCCGTTCGGTAAGGGTCTCTTCCGGATTGTCACGACGACGCTCGTGAATCGCTCGCGCAGGGAACAAAATCCTTCAAAGAGGCTTTCCTATAATAGCCGCCGGCGATCGGAGAAAATTGTGACGCGACGACCTGCCTTCCTGCTTCTGTTCTCGTCCTTTCTGACCTTCGCGACCGGGTGTGCGGGGTACTCCCGCACGGACAAAGCGGCGTCGCAGCTCGCGTTCGGGACCGAGGTCGCACGCAAGGGTCTCTGGCGCGAGGCCTCGTTCCGCTTCGAGCAGGCGATCGCGCGCGAACCGAACAACGCCCGCGCTCACAACAACCTGGCGGTGGCTCTCGAAGCCAGCGGCGAATACGCCCGGGCCCTCGGAGAGTACAAGCGCGCGCTCGAGCTCGATCCCAAAGACACCTACATCCGCCGCAACTACGCGCGGTTCGCGGAGTTCTACACGTCGTACACGCGGACGACCGGAAAGGCCGCCAGTGGCTCATAGAAACCGACTCCGGTCCGGCGCCGCTCTCGGGCTCGCCCTTCTCCTGCTGCTCTCCGCCGCTCCGGCCTTCGGCGGCGTCTCCCAGGTGCGGCTGAAACTTCCGTTGAAGCCCCGGCTCCCCCTGCGCGGTAACGAAAAGATCGCCCTCGCGCCGTTTCTCCTGGTGCAGGACGTTGAGCGGTCGAAGGACAAGAGACTCCAGAACGTGGATCTCCAGGCGGAGTTCCACAGGTTCTTGAAAAAACAGATCGACAAGAAGACGAAGCTCGAGGTGATCGAGACCCCGCCCGAGATGAAGCTCCCGACGCAGAATCTGGCGGAGCTCGGCCGCGCGGCAGAGTTCTGGCGTTCCGTCGGCACGGCCACGGGTGCAGAGATCGTAGTTTCCGGAACGCTCGAGTTCCGGGTCGAAGATCGATCCGGGTACAAGACGGAGGAGTACAACTCCCCGATCAACGGGCAGACGTATTACCGGCAGGTGTACGTCGAGCAGACCGGGTTCGTGTTCGACATCGTCTTTTTGGTCTTCGACGGCCGGACCGGCGAGAAGATCCTGCAGGACGAGTTCAAAGACTTCCGCCAGACGGGCGGCCGCCGCGCCGATGAGCTCCAGGGGCTCTTCGAAAACCTCTTCTCGCTCGAGAACCAGATCCTGAACCTCTTCGTCGCCCGCGAGCGCGAAGCGGACCGGTACATCTTCACCGACTGACATTTGTCGACGGGAGCCGCCGAATGAAGAAATCGCTGCTGATCGTGTCCCTTCTGCTCGGCGCCGCATCGGCGGCAATGGCCCAGCAGGAGGGGTTCGGCGAGAACAAGATCGCCTACGACAAGTTCGACTGGAAGACGTATCGCTCGACCCATTTCACGATCTACTTTTACGAGCGCGAGCGGTCGTCCCTTCAGAAGGTCGCGTCGTACGCAGAGAGCGCATACGACGAAATCTCCCGCCAGCTCAACTTCCAGATTCCGAAGCCGATCAACCTGATCTATTACGCGACGCATTCGGATTTCGAGCAGACGAACACCCTTCTGAACTTCATCCCGGAAGGCGTCGGAGCGTTCGCGCTCCCCTCGCGCAACCGGATGGTGCTGCCCGTCGATCTTCCCGAAGAGAAGCTTCAGCAGCTGATCGCGCATGAGCTCACGCACGTCTTCCAGTTCGAGATCCTTTTCGGCGGCAACTACCTCCGCGCGGCGACCACGAACGCGCCGCAGTGGCTGACGGAAGGCATGGCGTCCTACTTCGGCAACGACGAGGACAACAAGGACCGAATGGTCCTGCGCGACGCCGTCCTCGCCGACCAGGTTCCGGAAGTCACCAAACGCGGGATCGAGGGGTTCTTCGCCTACCGATTCGGACACGCGGTCTTCGACTTCATGGCGGCGGAGTGGGGCAAGGACTCCGTGCGGGAGTTCGTGTACGAGTTCCGAAACCAGATCGGGCCGTCGATCGAGAAGGCGGTCAAGCGCCAGTTCAACATCACCGGCGAGGACTTCGACATCAAGTTCCGCCGCTTCCTGCGGGCGCGGTATCTGAAGATCCTCGCCGAGAAGGGCGAGCCGATCGACTTCGGCGAGAAGTTCAAGGTCGTCGACTCCCCCTCGGCGGAGACATCGCCGCGCGCCTACCCTTCCGGCGATTTCATCGTCGCGCTGTCCACCTACAAGGAGGACGCCGACGTCATCGTGCTGTCGACCCGCGACCGGAAGATTTACAAGAACCTCACCAGGGGCTACACGACTAACTACGAATACCTCGTCTCCCAGTGGGTGACTACGGGTCCCCAGAGCGGCGCGGACGTCGGCGTCTCGCCCGACGGAAACACGGTCGCCGTCTTCGCGCGGCGGGAGCGCGGCCGCGACCTGCTCCTCTTGAATGCCCTGACGGGGGGTATCCGCGAACGCGTCGAGATGCCCGACCTCGACCAGCAGCTGAATCCCGCCTTCTCCTCGGACGGAAACCTCGTCGTCTTCCGGGCGTTGCGCGGCGGGCGTTCCGACATCTTTTCCTACGACCTGACTTCGCGCGCGCTCACCAACTTGACCGACGACGACGCCTGGGATTTCGCCCCCGCGTTCTCGCCTGACGGCCGTTGGGTCTACTACTCGTCGATACGCGGGACGAAATCCAAGATCTTCCGATTCCACCCGGAGTCGCCCGATTCGCGCGAACAGATCACGTACGGCGAATGGAACGACGAAGATCCCTCGCTCTCCCCCGACGGCAAGCGCCTCTTCTTCACCTCGGACCGGGATGCCGGCATTTACAACATCTACTCGATCAACCTGGAAAGCGGCGAAACCCTCATGCACACGAACGTGGTCGCGGGGGTCTTCTCCCCCACCGTGTTCGTCGGCAAGGACAACACCGAGAAGCTCGTATTCTCGGCGTACTACAAGCGACGCTTCACGCTGTACATCGCCGACTCGAAGAAGCCTTACAAGCGACTGAACGATCTGGCGCCGATCGCGTCGCCGGTCGGGCCGGGCGGCGTTACGCCGTTCCAGCCCGCCATCGAAGTCTCGGTCGATCCGGAGAAGGTCACGGGCAAGATCTCGCGCAAGCTGCAGCTCGAGGACGCGCAGGTCGCCGCGGGCGTCAACACGGACCAGACCTTCGTCTCCAACACCGTGCTGATCTTCGGTGACAACCTCGGGGACCGGCGCCTGTACGCCATCTTCCAGTCGCTGTCGTCGTTCACAAACTTCAACTTCACCTACCTCGACCTGTCGCACCGGCTGCAGAAGGGGATCCAGCTCTTCGACGATCGGACGTACTTCCTCGCCGTGGATCAACGCTTCGGGCAGGACCGTCTCGTGCGCGACCGGCGCGCCTACCGCGTCACAGGCGGTATGGCACTCCTCCAATACCCTCTCTCCCGCTATCACCGCATCGAGGGCCAGCTCGGCTACATCTCCCGGTCCTACGATTTTCCGTTTGCGATTACGAACAACCAGGGGACGCAGCAGTTCTTCGTGAGCGCTCGCACCGACAACTACCCCCAGGCCGGAGTCGCGTTCGTCGGGGACACGGTGCTGTACCGCGAATGGGGACCGCTCTCGGGCCGCCGGTACCGGTTCGGGTACACATGGGCGCCGGACTTGAAGCGCAACTCGGAGGTCATCGACCCGAACAGCGGGCTGACGTCTTCTAACGGCTCGACGCTGACATCGGACGTGACCGTCGATCTGCGGCACTACTTCAAGCTCACGGAACGGTCGCTGATTGCGGTCCGTCTCTTCGGCGCGCGATCGACCGGAAACTTTCCGAACGTCTATTACTTCGGCGGGCTCGACACCCTGCGCGGCCTCGACTTCCGCGAACAGATCGGAAACACGATCGGCTACGCGAACTTCGAGTTCCGCTTCCCTCTCATCGATCTCCTCGCGTTTCCCTTCGGCGGGTTCGGGAACATCCGCGGCCGGTTCTTCGTGGACGTCGGCGGAGCGGCCCTGAAGGACCAGAAGTTCCGGTTCTGGGACGCCGGCAACCACCAGTTAGTGGACGGACGCGGTTCGTACGGCTACGGGATCCAGTTCTCGTTCCTGGGCCTCCTCCTGCACTGGGACTTCGCCCACTTGACAGACTTCCGAAAGACCTACTCGGGCCTGAAGACGTCGTTCTACATCGGAACGGAGTTCTAGAGACCTCGACGCGATCCGGGGGCGCCGTAAGCAGATCTGCTTTCGGCGTCTCCCTCCTCTCGGCTCCCACCTGCGCGGCCAGGCCGGACATGGGCGAGTCCTCGACTCGGCGCGTGTCGGGCTTGCGGCACCCGCCCCGCCCCTCACCCCAGCCCTCTCCCCGGCGCGCGGGGAGAGGGAGCGGAGCTGCGCTTGCGTCGACGTGGTGGCTAAGCTCGCCCCGAGAGGAGTCTCCCGACCAGAGGGGGGGAGCCTCTCGGGGCGGGGAGCCGCAGCGAACGAAGGGAGCAGGCCGGCGGTCGAGGCCGCATCCGGCCGAGCCGCCGGCCGGTGCCTTCACCGCGCACGGCGAAGGCAGCTCCCGGAGTGAGCGAAGGCGACGGTAGGCGACGGTCGGTCGGCTATCATTCCCCATAACGTGTCATCGGGAACATCGCTCGCGGTGCGGGCCCTCGGCCCCTACGGGGGATCTGCACCGGGCTACCGGCTCACGACTTTCTTGATCGACGGCGAATCCGCGCTCGACGCCGGCTGCCTGACGGATACTCTCCCGCTGCCGGCGCAGCGCCGCGTGCGCCGCGTGTTTCTCACGCACGCGCATTTCGACCACGTCGCCTCGCTTCCGATGCTGATGGAGAACCTCTACGGGCAGGGCCCAGGCCTCGACATCCTCGCTCCCGAGCCCGTTCTGGCGACGATCGGGCGGGACATCCTGAACGGCCGGATCTGGCCCGACTTCCGCCGGCTGCCTTCGCGAGAGCACCCGAGCGTCCGACTGCGTGTGCTGCAGGAGGGCCGTCCCTACCGCGCGGGTGCCGTGACGTTCACTCCGTTTCCCGTCAGCCACGTGGTGCCGGCGTACGGCTACATCGTGTCGAAGCCGGGCCGCTCGGTGCTCTTCTCGGGAGACACCGAACAGACCGATCGCCTCTGGGACGCGGCGCGCCGGGCGAAGAACCTGAAGGCGATCTTTCTCGAGCTGTCGTTTTCCGACACGCAGCTCTCCATCGCGAGCGTGTCGCGGCACCTGACGCCATCGATGGTGCGCGAGGAGCTGCCGAAGGCTCCGCCGCGCGTGCCGATTTTTCTGTACCACATGAAGCCGCCGTCTCTCTCGCGGATCCGTCGTGAGATCGCCGCCGCCGACGAGCCGCGCCTGCGGCTGCTCGAATCCGAGAGGGGCTTTCGGTTCTAGCCGCGCTTCGTCGCCACGAACGCGCTGCTCAACCGACCGCGAGGAGAGGGGAGAGGGGTGAGGGGGCGCAGCGACAACGAGTCGAGCCTGTCCGATGCTCGCGAGGGCGGCACGCCGGATAAAAGCCGATTCGCGTCAGGCATCTCCCACCCGCCGCGACCAGGCGAGCAGATCCAGCGCCAGGGTCCCGGCGAGGCGGCCCCGCAGCGAGTCGTTCCGGAGAAGATCAGGACGCGGGCCGGTCAGCGTCGCGCGGCGGACGAGCCACGTGCGGCCGAGCAGCTCTTCGACGTCCCAGGAGGATCGCTGGTTCCCGCGCCGGACAGAGAGACTGCGGACGCTGTCGTCCGCCGAGACGATCTCTTCGAGCGGCTGCGTCTCGGCAGAAGTCTCGTCGGGCTCCCGCGGAAGACTCAGGCGCGCGGTCCAGGAACGCGGACCGGTTCGCTCGTTCTCGACCGTGGCCACGCCCTCGTGGAGGCGCGCGTATCTCTCCGGCGACGCGATTGCCGAGAAGGCCTGGTCGGCGCCGCCCGGTGTCTCGAGGAAAACTTCGACGCGCGCGTCGGCGCTCTCCGGGTCCGGATCTCCGGCGGCGGAGAACGCCTGCTCGAGGACGCCGGCATCGATTCCGGAGAGCTCCGCCAGGGGCCCGGAGCGTGGTGCGGGGAGAGGAATTCGCGTCCGCGAGTGAAGATCATCGACGCGAGCTTCGCCCCGGGCGAAAGAAAGCACGCGGTTGTCGAATGATCGGCGGAAGACGACGCCGGAGAGGAACTGCGAGTCCCGCCGGAACGTCGCTTGCCAGCGCGCCGCAAACTCCTCGTCGCTCAGAGCCGCGTCGAACAGTTCCAGCGAGCGAGGACCGATGGGAACGCCGCCTTCGAGATCCACCGCCCAGCCTCGCGGGGTTCCCGTGACCGACACCGCGCCGAGCGACGTCTCGGTTCGCAGTTCCCGACGGGGCAGAAGCGCCGGCAGCGGAAACCCGACGTCGCAGATCCACTCTTCTGCGCCGAGGGTGACGAGGAGGCTCGCGTGATCGAAGTCCGCCAGCACGCGGCCGAGGATGCGTCTCGTCTGGAATCCGAGCGCGGCCAGCAGCGCGTCGAACGCGGCGACCCGGGCGAAGCATGTGCCGCCCGTTCCCGACTCGAGACGCTCGCTCCAGAAAATCTCGGGACTCCGCGGTTTGCGGGAGGGATCCGGCTCCCGGCGGTCCCGGACGATCTTCGAAGCGGACTCGAAGGGGACGCGCTCGTTGAAGCGCAGAAAGAGTCGCTCGAGGTATCCGATTCCCGGGTCCGCGCGCGAGACCTCGAGATCCTCGAGGATGTCGTCCACGGGAACGGTCAGCGTTTCGATGTGAGCTTCTCGACGAGCGCGCCGATCTTCGCGCGGGCCTCGGAGCCGAACCAGAAATCGAGAAACGGATCCTCGCGGGCGGCGGCGTCGAATCGAGCGAGCGCGCCGGCCCGCGAGCGTCGCTTGATCTCCGCATGAGCGGCGCGAGGCCGCTGGCCCAGAAGCGCCGCCCGCTCCGCCGCGCGGTCGAGCAGGTCTGCCGGCGGGACGATCGCGTCGATGAGCCCGATTTCCTCCGCCCGGTCGAACGTCAGGTTCTCGCCTCCCGCTCCGAGCCGCTCCGCGCCGCGATCCCCCAGCAGGTAACGGAAGATCTCGAAAAGGGGCAGAGGAATCGGAACGGCGAGCGCCACCTCGGAAAGCCCGAGCCGGCCCTCCCCCGCCGCGGCGATTCGCTCGTCCGCCGCCGCCGCGAGGATCAGGCCGCCGGCGATCGCGTGGCCCGGCAGCGCGGCAACGAGCGGCCCCTCGTACGTGAACATCTCGCGGACGAGGGCGGTGTACCGCGCCAGGAAATCGGCCATGCCCGCACGGTCCCTGCCGATTAAGAGCGGGAGGTCCCAGCCGCCCGAGAAGATTTTCTGAGAAGACGTCACGACGACCGGCGCGCCCGACGCGAGCTTCAACGCGCCACGCAGATCTTCGATCAGTTCCGGCGAGATCGCGTTGGCGCGGGGACGGTCGAGAGTCAGGACGACGACGCCCGCGGAGAGATCGTCGCGCGAGACGAGGCTCATCGCGCCGCCTCCCCCGCCATGGCGCCGGCCGCGGCGGGCGTCTCGGATTCCGCCGCTCCAAACGCGAGCCGGTGTACGCGATCGTCGCTCGTCAGCTCCGGGTGAAACGTCGCGGCGACGATGTTGCCCTGCCGCACGAGGACCGGCTCCCCTCCCCTGGTCCCGAGAACTTCCACTCCGGACGCGACCGCGCGGATCCGCGGCGCTCTGATGAAAACGGCCGGAATAGGTTTTCCGAGCGCCGGTGCGTCGACCGTCCCGATGAACGAGTCCGCCTGCCGGCCATACGCGTTGCGTTCGATCGCGATGTCGACGAGACCGAGCGCCTTCTGGGCCGGGTTCGAGACTTCGCGGGCGAGAAGGATCGCGCCGGCGCACGTGCCGAGCATCGGGCGTCCGGTTTCCGCGAACCGCTTCAGTGCCTCCTCCCACGGAGCGAGCTCGAAGAACTTCCACAGCGTCGTCGATTCCCCGCCGGGGATGATCAGACCGCCCGCATCGGCGATCTCCTCGGGTTTCCGCGCTTCGAAGGAGGCGATCGCCATGCGGTCGAGCGTCGCGCGATGCGCCTGGAAGTCGCCCTGGAGAGCCAGCACCGCAATGGGACGAATCGGGCCGGGCGGGAATCGGCAATCGGGAATCGGGAATCGATCCCGCCTCGAACGATCCTCCCCCGCTTCGATTTCTGACTTCATGTCGCTAATCGCCAATCAAAAACCGAGGCCTTTTCCATTTCCCATTTTCCATTTTCCGACTTCCGCTTTCGATTTCCGCTTCCCGATTCCCGATTCCCGATTCCCGATGAGTTGACCGCGGAGTACCGCGGCCGTCTCGCTCGCGTTGGTCGCTCGGCTCCCGTCTCCCTCACCATCCCCGCGTCTGGAGCTGCTCTTCCACGGGCAGGCTGGCCGCGTCGATGCCCTTCATCCCGGCGCCCAGAGATTCTTCCGCTTCGACGAGAGCGTCGGCGTCGCGCCAGTGCGTGGCCGCCTTGACGATCGCGCGCGCGCGCGCCTCCGGATCATCGGACTTGAAGATGCCCGAGCCGACGAACAGAGCCTCCGCCCCGAGCGACATGCAGAGGGCCGCGTCGGCGGGAGTGGCGATCCCGCCCGCCGCGAAGTTCGGGACCGGCAGCTTGCCCGTCTCCGCGACGGCGACGACGAGCTCGTACGGCGCCTGAAGCCGCTTGGCCTCGCGCATCCGCTCGTCGCGTCCCATGAGCGTTAAATTGCGCATCTCGCGTCCGATCTCCCGCAGGTGTTTCACCGCGTGCACGACGTCGCCGGTGCCGGCCTCTCCTTTCGTGCGGATCATCGCGGCGCCTTCGCCGATGCGGCGAAGCGCTTCGCCCAGGTTCCGGCATCCGCACACGAACGGGATTCTGAAATCGTGTTTGTAGACGTGGTTCTCTTCGTCCGCGGGGGTCAAGACCTCCGATTCGTCGATGAAGTCCACCTTCAGCGCTTCGAGAATCCGAGCCTCGGCGGAGTGTCCGATCCGGCACTTGGCCATCACCGGGATCGAGACCGCGTCCTGGATCTCACGGATCTTCGAGACGGGCGACATGCGCGCGACTCCCCCGTCGCGGCGGATATCCGCCGGGACGCGCTCGAGCGCCATCACGGCGGCGGCGCCCGCCGCCTCGGCGATCTTCGCCTGCTCGGCGTTGACGACGTCCATGATGACGCCGCCCTTCAACATCTCCGCGAGCCCGACCTTGACCCGGAAGCTTTCGTCCTGGTTCATACCCTCTCCTCGTTCCCGGCGTTTCGATTCCGAATTTCAGCGCAAAAAGGTCAGACCACAGGCGCGGAGTGAGCCGCCCGTCCCCGCACGGCGTGGACCGCTTCCGCCAGAAGCGCAATGCCCTTGTCGATGTCCCGTTTGTCGACGCGGGAAATCGAGAGCCGCACGTTCGGGCGGTCTTCCCCGCGCGGGTCGAAATCCGAGCCGGGAGCGACCCCGACGCCGCGCGCGGCCGCGGCCGCGGCCACGGCTCGGCCCGATATGCCGGCCGGCAGGTGCAGCCAGAACAGCGCGGACCCGATCTCTCCGCCCCACCAGGAAAGGTCCGGCAGATGCGCCCGGAGCGCCCGAACCCCCGCGATCCGGCGGGTCTCAACTTCGAGGCGCCGGCGGCGGCGCGCGACACGGTCGGCGCCCGCGCGGAGGAAATCCGCGACGGCGGCCTGGATCGGAAGGGGAGTCTGGAAATCGGCGGTCTTCTTGACTCGGGCGAGGCGCTCGATGATCTGGGCCGGCCCCGCGATCCAGCCCAGACGCAGCCCGGGGACGAGATCCTTCGAAAGAGTGCCCAGCCAGACCACCCGCGCCGGCTGCCGCGCGGCCAGCGGGACCTCGCCGGACTCCGGCTCCTCGTACCCGTCCTCGATGACGAGCGCGCCGGCGGAGGCCGCGGCTTCGAGCAATGCGTCGCGCGCCGGCGCCCGCATCGTCACCCCGGTGGGATTCTGGCGCTCCGGCATGACGTACACGAGCTTCGCCCGGCGGCCTAAGAGCGGGGAAGCGTCGGCCCCGTCCGGTCCGACGGGCAGAGCGATCGTCTCGACACCGGAAAAGCGGGCGAGCGCGATCGCGCCCGAGTAGCTCGGGGATTCCATTCCGATCGCCTCGCCCGGGTCGGTGAACGTCCGGAAGAGGAGGTCGAGCCCCTGCTGCGCTCCGCTCGTGACGAGGATCTCTTCCGGGGTGCGGGAGATTCCGGACTCGGAGAGGCGGGCCGAGATCTCCGTGCGCAGCTCGAGCAGTCCGAGCGGGGGAGCGTACTGCCAGAGGTCCCGCCGCCGGCTCCACGCCGCCGCGAGGGTCATCGTGAACTCCTCGAGCGGAAAGAAGCGTTCGTCGGGAGTGAGCCGCGAAAAGTCCGCGACGGAAAGATCGGACTCCGGCCGCTCCGGCTCGGAGGCGATCGCCGCGGCTCGCCGGGAGAGCAGGGCCGTCGGGTCGAAAACGACGGCGGTCGCGGCGCCGACGACGACAGTCCCACTGCCGACTCGCCCTTCGACCAGGCCGCGCGCCCCGAGCCGCCGATAAGCCGACTGCACGGTGCCGCGGTTGATCGCGAGCGCATCGGCGAGGTCCCGGGTCGTCGGAAGCCGATCGCCGGACACGAGCGCGCCCGTCGCAATCCGGGCCTCAATCGCCGCAGCGACCTGGTCCGCGATCGGTTCGCGTGATGCGCGATCGACACCAATCGAGTTGGCCCAATCCAATTGGCTCGCCATGGGGCCAATTGTATCAGCGGCGGCAGAACAAGGTCAAGGCCAGAAATCGGCTGTAGAATTAACGCATACTGCTGGTATTAAGGGATATAAGTATCCAAAACTGCGGTTTCGAGATCTCGTTCGTCGTGAACAACATGAACAACAGGGCTGGCGAGTTGCGCCTACCTGCGGTTCCCCTCACCCCAGCCCTCTCCCCGAGCGCGGGGCGAGGGGGCAGAGCTGCGCCTGAGCGACGATGTTGGTAAAGCTCGCAGCGGGAGGAGTCTCCTGACCGAAGGAAAGGAGGGGCCTCCCGCTGCGGGAGCGTGAGCGAACGCAGTGAGCGGAAGCGACGTGAGGCGAGCGGTCGAGCCCTCAGGCGAGCCGCTCGCCGGTGCCTTCGCCGCGCATAGCGAAGGCAGCTCCCGGAGAGAGCGGAGGCGACGGCTTACGCGCCGTGTTTCCGAAGCTCCTCTTCGAGGCTCCGGGCGAACTGAAAGTCCTGATCCCGCAGATCGACTTTCTTTCTCTTCGCGAGCTGCGCGGAGACTTTCTCCTCGATCTGTTCGAGCTCTTTGTAGGTCTCGGTCAACACCCGGACGATCGCCCGGCGGACCGTTTCGTCGTCGCTCTTCTGGACGAGGTTCATGTTCTCTTTCAGCCTTCGGGCGATGACCCGGGAGAGGTAGAGAATCCGATCGGCGGAAACCCTCATTTCTCCTCCCTTCGCCCCGCGAGAAGCTCTTCGGTGAGCGGGTGCCGGTACAGCTGCTCGAGCACCGCGACCGGCACCGTGGCGACGTCCGCGCCCATCAGGGCGGCATCGAGGACGTGGACAGCGTTCTGGACGTTCGAGACCAGGATCTGGCTCTGAAAGCCGTAGTTGTCGTAAATCCGGATGATCTGCTCGACTAAGTCCATCCCGATCGACCCCATCGCGTCCAGCGGTCCGACGGCGGGGGCCACGTAGCTCACGTTCGCCTTGGCGGCGAGGAGCGCCTGCGCGGCGGAATAGCAGTCAGAGGCGCAGATGGCGACCTGGTCTTCGGCCAGAAGGCGGGCGACCCTCATCCCGGCGGGCTCGATCGGCAGGCGGATGACGATGTCCTTGCCGAGCTTGGCGAGCTCCCGGGCTTCCTTGTACATGCCCTTCGCGTCCGCCGAGCCGGGCTCGACGCAGACCGCACCGTCGGTCAATGCCGACAGCTCCCGGACCACGCGGCGGTAGTCGAGACCCGCGGCCGCCGTCGCGGCGACCGAGAGCCAGATCCCGTCTAAGAGGCCCCAGTCGCGGACCTTTTTCGCGTCATCGACGCTCGCGCCGTCTAAGAAGAATCGCATGGGCGGGGGATTCTATCCCGCGACCGGGCCGGGGCCGTGAGGGGGGAGGAGTCAGGGGCGAGGCTCAGGATGGGAGATGGGGAACCCGGGAACCGAGGCGACGCTACTTTTACAGCGGCCCCGGTCCCGGGGAAGAATCCCGCCTGGAAAGCGTTGGTGTCCGAAGCTCAGGAGCGTCCCGTGCCGGTTGGCGTAGGTATCAAGAGACCGGCCACGCTGTCGCGCACCGTGATCGTGTAAGCACCGTCCGAGAGACACCGCCGGAAACCACAGGGAGGCTGCACCGTTGGTGCCTCGCCGCTCTTCGACAGTTCCCCAAGACCAAAAAACATTGAGCGGGCTCAACACGCTTCCAGTTGCTCGACAAACGCCGGCAGACTCAGGCCGGGCCTGAATAACAGTAACCGCGCGTCCGGTGTCCTACTCCTCGTCGTCGTCTGCGAGGAAGTCCGTATCGCCCTTCTTCTTCGGCTTGGGCTTCCCGGACACGGGATCCGCGACGGCTTCGGGCAGGAGGGCCGGCTGGCCGTCCTCTTCGATCTCTTCCGGCTCGGCGAGCTTCGCGACCGCGACGACGCAGTCCCCCTCGTCCAGGTTGATCAGGCGGACGCCCTGGGCGGCGCGGCCCGTCTCCCGGATCGCGTTCACCTTGATACGGATCAGCATTCCGCTCTGGGTGATCAGCAGGAGCTGATCGGCGTCGGAGACGGACTTGATCCCGCTCACGGGGCCGTTCTTCTCCGTCACCTTGATGTTGATGACGCCCGACCCGCCGCGGCCCTGGAAACGGTACTCGGAGGCTTCCGAGCGCTTTCCGTATCCCTTTTCGGTGACGGTTAAGAGGTGCCCGCTCTCCTCGACGATGTCCATCTCGACCACGTAGTCTTCCTTGCGCAGGGAGATTCCGTAGACGCCGGTCGTGTCGCGGCCCATCGGACGGACGTCTTTCTCCGAGAACCGGATGCCCTGCCCGAAGCGCGTTCCGATGAAGATCTGCCGCGTGCCGTCCGTGATCCGCACCGACAGAAGCTCGTCGCCATCCTCAATATTGATCGCGATGATCCCGCCGGAACGGACATTCGAGTATGCCGACAGGGGAGTCTTCTTGATCAGGCCCTGCTTCGTCGCGAAGACCAGGAACCGGTCCTCGGGGAAGTCCTTCGTGCTCGCCAGCGCCACGACGCGTTCGTTCGCCTCGAGGTTCAAGAGGTTCACGATCGCCTTGCCTCGCGTGGCGGGGCCGAGCGAGGGCAGGTCATAAACCTTGATCCAGTGCAGACGGCCGCGATTGGTGAACGCCAGGATGAAGGCGTGCGTCGACGCGACGAACAGGTGCTCGACGACGTCCTCTTCCTTCGTCGTGGCGCCGATCCGGCCCTTGCCGCCGCGGCGTTGTGCGCGATAGAGGGACAGGGGAGAGCGCTTGATGTAGCCGCCGCGCGACACGGTAATGACCATGTCCTCTTCGACGATCAGGTCCTCGATGTTGATGTCGGAGGCTTCCCCGACGATCTGCGTGCGGCGCTCATCGCCGAACTGCTTTTTCACCTCGGTGAGCTCGTTGACGATGATCTCGAGCACGAGGGCCTCGGAGCCGAGGATCTCGCGGAGCCGGTGGATCAACGCGAGCACTTCCTTGAACTCGGCGACGATCTTGTCGCGCTCGAGCCCGGTCAGGCGCTGGAGGCGCATGTCGAGGATCGCCTGCGCCTGCACGTCGTCCAAGCGGATCACGTCCTGGCCCGATTTCTTCGTGACGGCCGCGAGCGGAGAATCCCCGAGCGGCTCGCCGATGAACTTCTCCAGGCCGGCGCGGGTCATCGAGACCTCGGCGACCAAACGCTCCTTCGCCTCTTTCGGGTCCTTCGACGCGCGGATGATCGCGATGACCTTGTCGATGTTCGCGAGCGCCAGCGCGAGGCCCCGCAGCAGGTGCGCGCGCTCTTCCGCCTTCTTCAGGTCGAACTGCGTGCGGCGGATCACGACCGTCTTGCGATGGTCGATGAAGTGCCGCAGAAGATCCGTCAGCGGCAGAACCCGCGGCTGGTTGTCGACGATTGCCAGGAAGATAATCCCGAACGTCGACTGCATCGGCGTCATCGAGTAGAGCTGGTTCAGGATGACCTGGGCGTTCTCGCCACGCTTTAATTCCACGACGACGCGGATGCCGTCGCGGTCGGACTCGTCCCGGAGGTCCGAGATCCCTTCGATCTTCTTGTCGTTGACGAGCTCGGCGATGCGCTCGACGAGCTTCGCCTTGTTCACCTGGTAGGGAAGCTCGGTCAGGACGATCGATTCCTTGTCGCCGCGCGCGGTTTTTTCGATGAGCGCCTTTGCGCGCACCTGGATGATGCCGCGGCCGGTCGTGTACGCGTCGCGTATCCCGGTCGACCCGTGGATGAACGCGGCGGTCGGGAAGTCGGGCCCCTGGATCTTCTTCATGAGCTGCGCGACGGTCGAGTCGGGCTTGCGGATCATCTCGATGGTCGCGTCGATCACCTCGCCGAGGTTGTGCGGCGGGATGTTCGTGGCCATGCCGACGGCGATGCCCGACGAGCCGTTGACCAGGAGGTTCGGGAACTTGGCCGGAAAGACGGTGGGCTCGACGAGAGAACCGTCGTAGTTCGGCGTCCAGTCGACCGTTTCCTTTTCGATGTCGTCGCCGATCAGCTCCGCCGCGAGCTTCGTCAGGCGGACCTCGGTGTAACGCATTGCAGCGGCGTTGTCGCCGTCGACGGACCCGAAGTTTCCCTGGCCGTCCACGAGCGGGTAGCGCATGGAGAAGTCCTGGGCCATGCGGACGATCGAGTCGTACACCGAGCCTTCGCCGTGCGGGTGGTACTTGCCGAGCACGTCTCCCACGATGCGGGCGGATTTCTTGTACGGGCGGTTGTGGAAGTTGCTCTGCTCCCACATGCCGAAGAGGCACCGGCGGTGGACTGGCTTCAACCCGTCGCGCACGTCGGGCAGCGCGCGGCCGATGATGACCGACATCGCGTAGTCGAGGTACGACCGGCGGACCTCGTCCTCGATCGTGACGGGAAATTTTTCTTCGGCGTTCAGAAGGCTCATGGGAAATTGCTCTCGGATATCAGCTGTCGGCTGTCAGCTGTCTTGCTCAGATATCCAGGTTCCTCACGTTCAGGGCGTTCTTCTCTATGAACTCGCGCCTCGGTTCGACCGCGTCGCCCATCAGGATCGAGAAGACCTCGTTGGCCTCGACGCCGTCCTCGATCGCGACCTGCAACAGGCGGCGCGTCTCGGGATTCATCGTGGTCTGCCACAGCTGCTCGGGGTTCATCTCGCCGAGACCCTTGTAACGGTTGATCGCGAGGCCTTTCTTCGCGGACTCGTAGATCGCGTCGACGACGGCCGGGAGCGTCTGATGACGCTCGGACTCTGCGTTGCGGGACACCACGTAGGGGCCGTCCAGAAAAGCCCCGATCGTTTTCACCGCTTCGCGAATGCGCTTCATCTCGAAGCTCACCACGAACTCCGCGTCGACAACGGCGGAGCGCGGGACCCCGTTGACGCGGCGGGTCAGCTGCAGCGACCAGGACGAGTGCTCCTCGTCGGCAACGACCTCGGCCTTCTCGAAGTCGAAGCCGCGGGCCGCCTTCGCGAGATCCTCGACCTTCGCCTTGTCGGCGAAGTCCCCCTTCGACAGCATCCCGCGGTCGAGCAGCGCCCGGACGAGCCCCTCGGGAATTCCCCGGGCCGCGAGCTTCGCGACGTGCCCGCGGTACTCCTCCATCTTTTCGACCAGCGACACGAGCTTGCCTCCCGCAGCCGAGGCACCCGACATCTCGGACGACAGCGACCGGTCGTCGCCGATGCGCGCGAGCAGGAACTTCGACATCTCCTTTTCGTCCTTCAGGTAGATCTCCTTCTTCCCCTCGGCGACCTTGAAGAGCGGCGGCTGTGCGATGTACAGGTAGCCCTTGTCGATCACCGCCTGCATGTGACGGTAGAAGAACGTCAGGAGCAGCGTGCGGATGTGCGAGCCGTCCACGTCGGCGTCGGTCATCACGATCACCTTGTGATAACGGACCTTCCCCGAATCAAAATCCTGCGCGATCCCGGTGCCGAGCGCCGTGATCAGCGTACGGATCTCCGCCGAGGCGAGCATCTTGTCCAGCCGCGCCTTCTCGACGTTCAAGATTTTTCCGCGAAGCGGCAGGATCGCCTGGTACTTGCGGTCGCGGCCCTGCTTGGCGCTGCCGCCGGCGCTGTCGCCTTCGACGATGAAGAGCTCCGAGAACGCGGGGTCCTTTTCCTGGCAGTCGGCGAGCTTGCCGGGCAGCGAGGAGGAATCGAGCGCGCCTTTGCGGCGCACGAGTTCGCGGGCTTTCCGCGCCGCCTCGCGGGCGCGCGCGGACTCGACGATCTTCTCGACGATCTTGCGAGCGACCTTGGGGTTTTCCTCGAGGTAGGAGCCGAGCTTCTCGTAGACGACCTGCTGGACCCACGTCTTCACTTCCGACGAGACGAGCTTGTCCTTCGTCTGCGAGGAGAACTTCGGGTCGCGCACCTTGACGGAGACGACCGCGGTCAATCCCTCCCGGCAATCGTCGCCGGAGAGGCTGGTTTCCTTGAGCGCTTTCGTCAGGCCGTTCTGGTCCGCGTACTTCTGGAGCGCGCGCGTCAACGCGGTCTTGAACCCCTCGAGGTGGGTTCCTCCGTCCCGGTTGTTGATCGTGTTCGTGAAGGTGTAGAGCGTCTCCGAGTACGCGTCGTTCCATTGCAACGCGATCTCAATGCGCTCCTTGTCGGCGTCCTTCTTGACGTCTCCGACGCCCCCGCGGATGTCCTGGAAGAAGATGACCTTGTCGTGGATCGCCTGCTTCGCCTTGTTCAGGTGCTCGACGAACGTCTTGATTCCGCCCTCGTAGGCGAAGTCGTGCTTCTTGTCCGAACGCTCGTCCTGGATCGAGATCGCGACCCCGGGATTCAGGAACGAAAGCTCCCGCAGCCGTTGCGAGAGACTGTCGAAATGGAACTCGGTGATCGAAAAGATCTCCGGGTCCGGCCAGAACGTGACCTTCGTGCCGGTCTTCTTCGACGTCCCCGTGGAGCGGATCGGGGCCACCGGGATGCCGCGCTCGTACGCCTGCTCCCAGACCTTCCCCTCGCGCCGGACTTCGACCTCGAGGCGCTTCGAAAGCGCGTTGACCACCGAAACGCCGACGCCGTGCAGACCGCCCGAGACCTTGTACGAGTTGTCGTCGAACTTCCCGCCCGAGTGCAGGTCGGTCATGATGATCTCGAGCGTTTCCCGCTTGTGCTCCTTGTGCATTCCGACGGGGATGCCGCGCCCGTTGTCTTCAACTGTGACCGAGTTGTCCGCGTGGATGACGACCGAGACGTGGTCCGCGTGGCCGACCTGCGCCTCGTCGATCGCGTTGTCGACGAGCTCGAAAACCATGTGGTGAAGGCCCGAGATGTCGTCCGTGTCCCCGATGTACATGCCGGGGCGCTTGCGAACGGCCTCGAGGCCCTTCAGAAGCTTGATGGAGTCCGTGTTGTAGGCGGTGCTCATGATTTTCGGTTCGTCCGTTAACTTTCGTTGACCGCACGCGGCCGGTCGATCACCCGGCCTCCCCGCATTTCGAGGACGCCTGCGATCCGCCGTCTCCAACGGGTCGGGTCGCCGGCACTGGTCAGAAGGACCGTCGCCGCCTCGGGCATCGACGCTAAGAACGCGTCCGCCCAGGCCGGGGAGAGCCCCGCTTCGAATTCGTCCACTCCGAGAAGCGGTGCCTCGTCGGCCGCTTCCGCGACCGCTTTCCATTCCGCGAGCTTCACGAGCGAGACCGTCCGGTGAAGCTCTCCGGCCGAAGCGTGGGTGGCCAGCGGCCGACCGTGGCGCGAAAACAGGAGGTCGTCCCGGTGCGGTCCGGCCAGGCTGTGGCCACGCCGGCGTTCCGCGGGAGCGACGCGGGAAAGCTCTCCCCGCAGGACCTCTTCCCCCTCTTTCCCTTCCCCATCATGTGGGTAACTTACTGATACCGAAGAGTATTCCGGCCCTGCCTCGGCCGCGAGCGGGGCAAAATGGAACATCCAGCGGGAGAGTGCCGCGCTCCGGTGCCGCCGCACGGCAGTCCCCCTCGAAACGAGCTCCGCGGTCCAGGCGTCGAGCTCCCCGGTGTCCGAGGCCGCTGCTCGAAAGGGTCTTGCCAGGAGGGCGTTGCGCTCGGCAAGCGCGCGTTCGTAGCGGACGAGGTCGTCGGCCGCCGCGGGCCGGGAGCCCAGCACCAGTCGGTCCAGGAAGCGCCGCCGCAGTGCGGGGCCCCCGGTGACGAGCTCCCGGTGCTCGGGAGCCAGGAAAACGGCGGGTGCCAGCCGGGCGACCTGTGGAAAAGTGACGTTTTTCTCGCCTCGGAAGAAGGAACGCCCCTCCTGCCGCGACCAGGTCACGCGCAGCGATTCCTCGTCGTCTTCGCGGCGAATTTTCCCTGCGATCGCAAACGATTCGCCTCCCGCGGCCATCTCGCCGGGACGGGCTCGCCGGAACGAGCGCTGACCGCAGAGAAGCGCCACCGCTTCCAGCAGGTTCGTCTTCCCCTGGGCGTTTTCCCCGGTGATGAGGGTGACGCCGGCGCCGAAGAAAACGGGTTCCGGAGAGAGGTTGCGGAAGGAATGCGCGGTCAGTTCGAGGAGTCGCAATGGTTCCTTGTCAAAGTCGCATCGGCATGACGACGTACATGTAGCGCGACGCGCCCTCGATGCCTCCTTCGGGCTGGCAGAGACACTGCGTGTTTTCGTCCTTCAGCTCGAGCTTGACCTTCTCGGTCTCCGCTTCGTCGAGAAAATCGAGCAGGTACTGGGCGTTCAAGCCGATCGAAAGCGGCTCAGCGTCATAGGCGATGTCGAGCGTCTCCGTCCCCTCGCCGAGCTCCTGGCTGGCGGAGGCGACGGTCAGCAGGTTCTTCTCGAACGACAGCTTCACCCCGCGAGCGCGCTCGGAGGAAAAGAGGGCGACCCTTCGGATGGCGGACTGGGCCGCCAGCCTCGGAACGATCGCGACCTTGTCGTTGCCCTTGGAAAGGATCTTTTCGTAGTCGGGAAAATTAACGTCGAGAAGCCTTGCGATCAGCTGCCGCGATCCGACCGAGAAGAGCAGATGATTTTCGGAATGGCGGATCGAGAGGTCTCCGGGACCGTCCATCTTCAGGATCTCCGCGAGCGCCTTTTTCGGGATCAGGACGTTTGGAAGTCCGCTCTTCGCGCCGTCTTTCGGAAAGTCGATCAGGGCGAGCCGGTGGCCGTCGGTCGCCACGAGCTCGAACTCCTTGCCCTTGTCTTTCAAGAGCGCTCCCATGAGCTGAAAGCGAGTCTCCTCGGCGGAAACGGCGTACAGGACCTTGCGGCTGACCCTCTTCCAGAGATCCAGCGGAAAAGTGACTTCGCCCTTGCCTTCGACCTTGGGGACCGTCGGAAAATCTTCCGCGGGCTGCGCCACGAGACGGAAGCTCGACCGCTCGCACGTCACCCCGAGGTAGTGATTGTCCATGAGCTTCAGGACGACGTCCGCGTCCGGCAGATTGCGGATGAGATCGAAGAGCTTCCGCGCCGGAACCGTGACGCTGCCCGGACGCGAGACGTTCGCGACCGCCGACGAGAGCAGCGTGAGGTCGAGGTCCGTGGAGGTGAAATTCAGATGGCCGTCCGCCGCCTTCAACAGAATGTTCGACAGGATCGGAATCGTGTTTTTTCTCTCAACGACCCCCTGCATGAGCGTGAGCTCGTTCAGGAAATCGCCCCGTCGAAGCGTCAACTCCATGGGATTTTCTACCTCCGGAAGAGATGAAAAGTCTATCACATTGGATCGCATTCGTAGGGATGTGGAGAAGTCGATCGGCGGTGAGAAAAGGCCGATGAAAAGGGCTCGAAATCATTTCCAAGCCTGTTGCTCGCCGGTCGTCGATCGTCGCGCGCGAAACCGCGACGTCGGCCATCGAAGGAGTGTGGAAAACGGCCCGGCGGAAAACCCGCGCCGTGGACCGAAATTCTACCGGTAGGGTTGCTGGAACCCCTCGATGACCTTGCGGAAATTCGCGTCATCTTCGATCAGCCGTTCGATCTTTTCCACGGAGTGCATGACCGTCGAATGATGCTTGTCGTTGAACAGCCGGCCGATCTCCGGATACGAGAGTCCGGTCAGCTTGCGGCAGAGATACATCGCAACCTGGCGCGGAAACGCGATCGGTTTCGCGTTTGATTTGGCCTTCATGTCGGAGACCCGGAGGCCGTAGTGCGCAGCGACCGTCTTTAAGAGCTCCGACGGAATCGCCCGCTCTTCCGTGCCGACGATGTCCTTCAACGTCTCCCGCGCGAGCTCGACGGAGAGCGGCTTCCCGGTCAGCGACGAGAACGCCAGGACGCGATTTAACCGGCCTTCGAGCTCGCGCACGTTCGATTTCACCGTGCCCGCGATGAACAGCGCCACGTCGTTTGGAATCTCCATCTTTTCGGCAGCCGCTTTCTTCCGGATGATTGCGACTTTCATCTCGAGGTCCGGCGGCTGGATGTCCGCGATCAGGCCCCACTCGAAGCGTGAGCGCAGACGCTCCTCGAGAGTCGGAATCTCCTTGGGCAGCGCGTCCGAGGTGACGACGATCTGTTTCTGCGCGTCGTGAAGCGCGTTAAACGTGTGGAAGAACTCCTCCTGCGTCGAGTCCTTTCCGGCGATGAACTGGACGTCGTCCATCAGAAGCACGTCGAGCTCCCGGTAGCGGCGCTTGAAGTCGTGCATTTTTTCGAAGCGGAGCGCGTTGATCAGCTCGTTTAAGAACCGCTCCGCGGAAAGATAGAGCACCTTGGTTTCGGGAGCGCGGAGCAGGACTTCGTGTGCGATCGCGTGCATGAGGTGCGTCTTCCCGAGGCCGACGCCGCCGTACAGGAACAGCGGGTTGTACGAACGGGAGGGGCTCTCCGCAACGGCGCGCGCCGCGGCATGCGCGAACTGGTTGGAGCTTCCGACGACGAAGGTCTCGAACGTGTAGCGGGGATTCACGACCAGCGCGACGCGGCTGGCCGGGGCCGGCAGGGGAGCCGCTTCCGCCGGCGCTTCCGGCGGGCGAGGCGTCGTTGTGGGGGAGGCCGTCGGCTCGAACCGGATCGCTAAGGCGGGGTAGCCGGCGTCCGAGGCGGCCATCCCGAGCAGGCTCGCGTGGCGGGCCTCGATCCAGTCCACGAAAACGCGGTTGGGGACCTCGACCCGCAGGGTCGGCGAGCCGGCCCGGTCCTCGAAAGCGACCTGGCGCGTCGGCGCAAACCAGGTCTTCAGCTCTTTCGAGTCGAGCTTGCCTTCCAGGTTCCGCAGTATCGAGTCCCAGAGGTCGTTCATTGCGCCCGCCGTGATTTCCGCAGTGTTTTCCACACCTGTGGAAAGCTTTTCGCCAGGTGAGGGGGCCGGGGAGTATACGCCCCGCGAAAAAGGACGGGAATCGGGAATCGGGAATCGGAAATCGACGGCCCCGGAGACCCTTTTCGAGCCGGCTCGGGCGGTCACGCCGGGTCCGGGGTTGCGCTGCCTGCGCGGGCGACCACAAGAGGCCGGGATCGAGGAAAGCCCGAAGCCGGGGTCTACTCGATCCAGTTCCCGACCAGTTGACCGGGGAGTCCCGCGGCCGTCCCGTTCTCGTGGGTCGCTCGGCTCCCGATTCCCGATTCCCGATTCCCGTCCCGTACCCTCGCCTCCCCCTTGACTTCCCCCGGCTCAATCCCTAGAGTTCCGCGTTCCTTATGAAACGGACCTATCAGCCGAACAATCGCCGCCGCAAACGCACCCACGGTTTCCTGGTGCGGATGCGGACTCGTTCCGGGCGCGCCGTTCTCTCGGCCCGCCGCCGCAAAGGCCGCAAAAAGCTCGCGGTGTGAACTCGGGCAGGGTTGCCCGGGAGACGCTCTCCCGTGACGACCGGCTTCGTAAACGAACGGAATTCGAAGAGTGCTACTCCTCTGGGGTGCGGGTCTCCGGACGCCATTTCCTCGTTTTTCTGCTCGCCCGACCGGGCGCGGAGAGACCGCGGCTCGGCATCTCCGTTTCCAAGCGCGTCGGCGACGCGGTGACGCGCAACCGGGTCAAGCGGCGGATCCGGGAGCTTTTTCGACGGCAGCGTCCCGCTCGCGCGGTCGAGCTCGTGGTCAACGCGCGACCCTCGTCGGCATCGGCGGAGTTTCAGGATCTCGAACGGGACTACTCCGACTGCCTGCGCCGGGGCTCTTCGCGGCTTCCGCGTCCGTGAGCCCGCTCGCCCGTTTGACGGTCGCGCTTCTCCGTTTTTACAAAGCGGCGATCTCGCCCTTTCTACCGAGCGCCTGCCGCTTTCAGCCGACCTGCTCCGTCTACGCGCGCGAGGCCGTCGAGCGCCACGGCTTCCTGCACGGCTCCCGCCTGGCGATCGGCAGGCTTTTCCGATGTCATCCCTTCCGGCCCGGCGGCTTCGACCCGGTCCCGTAAATTTTCATGGAAAAAAGACTTCTTCTCGCGGCCGCGCTCTCCCTGGGTGTCCTCGTCCTCTGGGAGGCGATAGCCGCGAAGACGGCGCCGCACCCGGCGAGTCCCCGGGCCGTTCCGACCGCGTTGGCGGCGCCCGCGCAGCCCGCCGCGGGCGTTTCAGCTCCCGGGAGTTCGGCGTCGTCGTCTCCCGTTGCGCCCGTTGCCGCTCTCGAGCCCGTATCCGCCCCGGCCGAGCAGACGACCGTCCTTCAGAACGACCTCGTTCGCGCGACCATCTCCAATCGGGGCGGCGTCGTCTCGTCCTACATCCTCCTGAAGCACACCGACGAGCAGAAGCACCCGCTCGAGCTCGTCAAGCAGGTGACGGCGCCCGCGCCGCGTCCCCTCGCGATCGACTTTCCCGGCAAGCCCGAGCTGACGACGCGCATCGCCGAGGCGCTCTTTTCGCTGGAGCCGCTGCCCGACCGCGGCGTCAGGATGCGGTTCTCCGACGGCGTCGTCTCCGTCACCAAGGAGATCCGGCTCGGAACGGGATACCTCTTCGACGTCCACACCGCGGTCGTCGGCGCCGCCCCGTACACCGTCCTGGTCGGGACCGGTCTCCGCAACGACGCCGAAGAACTGGTCTCCCGATATGCGCCCCCCGCCGCAGCCATCGCGACGAGCGGCAATGGATTCGAGCGCGCGCGTGCGGAGAAGCTCGAAAAGCCGCAGCCTTGGCCGCTCGCCGACCGCGGCTACGCCGGCCTCGAAGACAACTATTTCCTCGCCGTCCTTCTGCCGCGGCAGCCGGCGACGGCGATCGCGCTCCCGGTTCCCGGCGTCGGTCCCATGACCGGCAAGGACGCCGCCGCGAAGCCCGGTCCCGGAATCACCGCGGGCGTCACCGCGGCTGGCACGCTCGATTCGAAAGCCTACTTCGGGCCGAAGGACGTCGAGGTTCTCGAGAGCGCGCACCTGGGGCTCGAACGCACCGTGGACTTCGGCTGGTACGGGATCCTCGCGCGGCCGCTGCTCTGGTTGCTGAAGCGCACCTACGGGATCGTCGGAAACTTCGGTCTCGCCATTCTTCTCGTCACTCTGCTCATCCGGATCCTGCTCTTCCCGCTGATGCACAAGAGCTACTCGTCGATGAAGAAGATGCAGAAGCTCGCGCCGAAGATGAACGCGATCAAGGACAAGTACAAGAAGGCCAAGACCGATGCGGCGCAGCGCGCGAAGATGAACGAAGAGATCATGAAGCTCTACCAGACCGAGGGCTACAACCCGATGAGCGGGTGTTTCCCGGTGCTGCTGCAGCTTCCAATCCTGGTGGCGTTCTACAACGTGCTGTCCCGCTCAATCGAGCTGCGCCACGCGCCGTTCGTGCTGTGGATCCGGGACCTTTCGGCGGTCGACCACACGTACGTGCTGCTCATCCTGATGATCATCTCCATGTACGTGCAGCAGGCGATGACCCCCACGACGGCGGACCCGGCGCAGAAGAAGATCTTCATGGCGATGCCGCTGCTCTGGGGGTTCTTCCTGAAAGACATGCCCTCGGGACTCGTGCTGTACTGGCTGTTCTCGAACGTGTTGACGATCTTCCAGCAGATGATCATCAATAAAATGGCGAGCGGCGGAGAGCCGGCGCCGGAACCCAAAAAATTGCGGCAGGCGCGCGCGTAGCCGGGAGTTCTCATGCGATTTGAAGGAAAGTCGGAACAGGAAGCCATCGAGACCGCTCTGCGCGAGCTGAAGCGTCCCGCCTCGTCGCTGCGGTACTCGATCGTCCGGGACGAGAAATCATTCTGGGGCGGCCGCGTCGTCGAGATCGAGGTGGAAATCGAAGAGTCGGCGGGAAAATCATCCCCCGTCTCTCCCGCCCAGGAAGCGCCTTCCGTCCGGGCTCCTGCGGCGCTTTCCGCACCCGCATCGCGTCCCGAAGCGGCGCCGCTCCGGGAAGCGCCTCCCGCCCGCCCCGCTCCCGCTCCCGCCCCGGCGCCGGCGCACGTCGAGCTCGGCCCCACCGGCCCCTCTCGCTCTGCGGAATTCGACGAGCGTCCGAGGTCCGGTTCCGCGGGACCCGGCGCCATGGATGACGAAGCCTTCTCGACCGTCGAAGCGACTCTGACCGAGCTTCTGTCCGCAGCGGGTTTCTTAGTCGAGACCCGGAGACGCGCAGGCGAGGAAATGCTCTTCGAACTGATCGGCGACGACACCGAGCCCCTGCTCGCCAATCGCGGCGAGGGATTGAACGGGCTCGAAGTCCTGACCGGCCGGATCGCCTCGAAGCGGCTCGGCCGGCCCGTGTACCCGCGCATCGACGCGGAGGGATTCCGGGCGCAGCAGCGGGAGTCGCTCGAAGAGCTCGCGCTGCGCTCCGCAAACGAAGCGAAACGCACGCGCAGCCCGCAGCTGCTCCCGCCGCTTTCTCCCGGCGAACGGCGGTTGATCCACCTCGCGCTCGCTTCCGATCCCGAAGTCGAGACGGAGAGCGAAGGTGACGGGTTCTTAAAGCGCGTCGCGGTGCGGCCCAAAGCGAGCTGAGCCGGTATCCCGCACAGGCCCGTCGCCGCGGCAGCGCCCGCCAGCCCCGCGGCAGCGCCCGCCAGCCTCGCGGCAGCGCCCGGCAGCCTCGTGCGTCTTGATCTCGAATGATGCGTCCCGACCCTTTTTCTCTCGAGGGCACGATCGTCGCTCCGGCGACGCCGCCCGGCCGCTCGGCGCTCGCCCTTCTGAGGCTGTCCGGGCGGTCCGCTATCGCGATTGTCCGGAAGGTCGCGCCCGATCTTCCTGATCCGCTTCCGCCGCGCCACGCGACGCTCGCACGGCTTTCCGCCGACCCCGATTCGCCGATCGACACCGGTCTCGTGACGTTCTTTGAGGCGCCGCACTCGGCGACCGGGGAGGACGTGACCGAGATCTCGGTGCATGGAGGACCCGCCGTCGTGCGCGCGCTCCTCTCGGCGCTGGTCGACGCGGGGGCGCGTCCCGCCCGCGCGGGGGAATTCACGCAACGCGCGTTTCACGCCGGGAAGATCGACCTCGTGGAGGCGGAGGCGGTGCGGGACCTGATCGACGCCCGCACGCGAGCGGCCGTCTCTGCGTCGGCGCGCCGCCTCGACGGAGGTCTTTCGCGTCGCCTCGGCGCTGTTCGCGCGGCGCTCGCCACCGCGGCGGCGGAGATAGGCGCCGCTCTCGATTTTTCAGAGGACGTGGGGTCAGAGCTGCGCCCCGCGACGGTCGAGCGGCTCGCGCAAACGCTGCGCGAGCTCGAGAGCCTGCGCGACGGCGCGCGCCGCGGACGGCTTCTTGCCGAAGGCGCGCGCGTCGTCTTCCTCGGGCGGCCGAACGCCGGCAAATCGACCCTGTTCAACGCGCTCTTGGGCGCCGACCGGGCGATCGTGACCGCCGTTCCGGGAACGACGCGAGACACTCTCGACGCGCCGCTCGACATCGACGGAATCCCCGTCGAGGTCGTCGACACCGCGGGGCTGCGCGAGACGGATGACGCGGTCGAGCGCCTCGGCGTCGACCGCGCGCGGGCCGCCGGCGCCTCCGCCGACGTCGTGCTCTACGTCGTCGATGCGGCGGCCGGCTGGAACGCCGCCGACGAAGAGGCGGTCGCCGCGCTGGACTCCGAAAACACGCTCCTGATCGCGAACAAGATCGACGAAGTGCCACGGGAACGGCGCGGGCTCGATCGATTGCTGCCCGGCGCTCTTGTTGGGTCCGGTCTCGCGCTGTCGGGCATCGCGTCCGACGCGGGTGAGGTCCTGCGCCGCGCGATCTCGCAGCGGCTCGAGGGCGGGGCGGCGCCGGGACCGGGCCCCGATCTGCTCGGCTCGGCGCGCCAGCAAAGCGCCGTTGAACGCGCCCGCGCCGCGACGGAAAGCGCGCTCGCCGGGCTCTCTCGCGGGGAGTCCCCGGAGTATCCCGCGTCGCACGTGCACGAGGCCCTCGACGCGCTGGCGGAGCTCGTCGGCGAGACGACGTCCGATGACGTGCTGCGCGAGATTTTCGAGACTTTCTGTATCGGAAAATGAAACAGTAGCTTTTCGAAGTGAAAGCCGGGAAGCATGCATTTCGAGGTCCTGGTCATCGGCGGCGGGCACGCGGGAATCGAGGCGGCGCATGCCGCCGCGAAGATGGGGCGGCGCGTTGCGCTGCTGACGGCGTCGGTCGCCTCGATCGGGCGGATGTCGTGCAACCCGGCGATCGGCGGCCTCGCCAAGGGGCAGCTGGTGCGCGAGATCGACGCGCTCGGCGGCCTGATGGGGCTGTTCGCCGATCAGGCGGGGATCCAGTTCAAGATGCTGAACCGCTCGCGCGGGCCCGCGGTCTGGGGGCCGCGCGCCCAGTGCGACAAGGCCCTCTATTCGCGGCTCGCCGGGGAAGCGCTCGCGCGCCTTTCCGGGCTCACGGTGATCGAAGGGCTCGCGGAGGACCTCGTCCAGGAGGGAGGCCGCGTGCGCGGAGTGATCGCGGACCTGCCGGGCGAGTCCGCCGTGCGCATCGAAGCCGACGCCGTCGTTCTCACGGGAGGAACGTTTCTTCGCGGCATCCTGCACACCGGGCGAGTCCAGACCCCGGGCGGCCGCGTGGGCGAGCCGCCCGCGCGCGGCCTCTCGAGCGCGCTCGGTCGTGCGGGCATCGGGCTCGGCCGGTTCAAGACGGGAACTCCGCCGCGCGTTCATCGCGACACCGTCGATTACGAAGCCTGCACCCCCCAGATCGGGGACGAGCCGCCCGTTCCCTTTTCCTTCCGGACAACCACGCCGCTGGCGAATCGCGCCCTCTGCTGGACGACGTCGACGAACGAAGCGGTCCACTCGATCATTCGCGGCAATCTGGACCAGAGCCCCATGTACACGGGAGCCATCGTCGGCATCGGGCCCCGCTACTGCCCGTCCGTGGAAGACAAGGTCGTCCGGTTCGCCGGCAAGGCGTCGCACACGCTGTACCTCGAGCCCGAGGGGATCGACGCCGAGGAGATCTACATCAACGGGTTCTCGACGTCCCTTCCCGAAGAAGTCCAGCGAGCCATGCTCGCGCAGGTTCCGGGGCTTGCGAACGCGAAGATGCTCCGCCCCGGATACGCGGTCGAATACGACTACGTTTTCCCGGAGCAGCTCGCGCATTCGCTAGAGGTGCGTCAGGCGCCCGGGCTCTTTCTCGCCGGGCAGATCAACGGGACGTCCGGATACGAGGAGGCCGCCGCGCAGGGCCTCTGGGCGGGAGTCAACGCGGCGCTCGCGGCGCGCGAAGAAGAGCCCTTTGTCCTCGACCGGTCGGACGCGTACGCGGCCGTCATGGTGGACGATCTGACCTCGCGCGGCCTCGAAGAGCCGTACCGCCTGTTCACGTCCCGCGCGGAGCACCGGCTTCTTCTCGGGGTCGACACCGTGCTTCCCCGGCTTCTCCCGCACGGCCGCCGCCTCGGGCTTCTGGACGAGTCGGATTACGCGGCCGGAATGCGCTCCGAAGAGCGCGTCGCCAGAGCGGATCGCAACGTCTCGCTCCGAGCCGTCCATCCGAATCGCGAGACCCTCCGCAGGCTGCTCGAGACGACCGGCGCATCCGTAACGTCCCCGACTACGATCCGTAACCTGTTGAAAAGACAAGACCTATCAGCAGAAGCTCTCGCCGACTTCGACCCCGAGCCCTTCGCGGGCCTTTCGCCGGAGGAGCTTGCGATCCTGGCGAGCCGGGTCCGGTACGAGGGATACATCCGGCAGGAACGGGATCGGGTCGAACGCTCCCGGACCCTGGAAAGCCGGCCGATCCCCGCGGAACTGGTCTACGCCGATCTTCCCGGCCTCTCCCGGGAAGTGGTCGAGCAGTGCAGCCGGCGGCGGCCCCGTACGCTCGGCGAGGCGTCCCGCATTTCCGGCGTCACCCCCGCCGCCGTCGCGATAATCTCGGCCCATGTTGCCCGCCGGAAAAGAGGCGTCGCCCGAGGCTTTTGAGGACCTGATCGCCGCCCGGGTCTCCGCCTTCGAGATCTCTCTTTCCACCCGGGAGATCTCTCTGCTGGCGCGGTACCTGGGCCTCCTCGATTTCTGGCGGCGCCGGACCAATCTGACCGGCCCTTTTCCCGCCGAGACCCTGGTGGAACACGCGATGGAGTCGTGTCTGGGGGCGGACCTTCTCCCCGTGCGAGCGCAGGTCGCAGACATCGGGTCGGGAGCCGGGCTGCCGGGCATTCCGATCGCGATCCTGAGAAGCGACATTTCTTTGGTTCCCGTGGAGCCGAGACGCAAGAGGCGGGAGTTTCTCGACCGGGTGCGGGAGACGTTATCGATCGGCCCTTCCCCGGAGGCGCCCCGGCTCCTGCCGGCGGTGGCTTCGATCTCGACTCTTGCCGTGGGATCGTGCGACGCCGCCCTTGCCCGCGCGGTCGGGTCGATCTCGCAGGTCCTCGACGCGGCCCCGTTTTTGAGCCCGTCCGGTCAGTTCCTCGCCTGGACGACCGATCCCGACGCGCTGGCCCGCAGCCTGGACGGCCGATTTCGTCTGGAGCGGGTCCGCGAGGTCCCCGCGTCCGAAAAGAAGCAGATCGCGGTGTTTCGGCGCGTACCCGGGTAGAACCCTTCAGGTCATGTTCCACGTGGAACACCCTCGAGCGAGTGCTAGGTTTCTTCTTTCGTTCATTGATGAGGAAAGCGGAGGAAAAGCGAAATGGGCCAGGGCTGATGTCGCGCACGATCGCGATTTCTAACCAGAAGGGCGGTGTGGGAAAGACCACCACCGCGATCAATCTGGCGGCTTCTCTCGCGGCGCTCGACCGCCGCGTGTTGCTGTTCGACTTAGACCCGCAGTCCAACGCCACCTCCGGGATGGGATTTTCTCGCTCCCGGGAGGGCCCGGACGCTTACGATGTCCTGTCGGGGACGGCGGCCTCGGAGGCGATCCGGGAGACCGCCTTTCCCAACCTGTGGATCCTGCCGTCCGGCCGGGACCTGGTCGGCGCGGAAATCGAGCTCGTCAACGAACCGGAACGGGAGCACAAGCTTCGAAACGCGCTCGAGCCCGTCCGGGGACGTTTCGATTTTGTCTTCATCGACTGCCCCCCGTCGCTGTCGCTTCTGACCGTCAACGCCCTGTCAGCCGCGGATTCCGTGCTGGTCCCGATGCAGACGGAGTATTTTGCGCTCGAAGGCGTCAGCGAGCTTCTCGAGACGATCGAGCGGGTCCGGGCGTCGTTCAACCCGATCCTGACCGTCGAGGGGATCGTCTTGACGATGTACGACGACCGCACTAACCTCGGTCGACAGGTCACAGACGACATTCGAAACCACCTGGGAGCGAAGGTGTACGAGACCATCATTCCGCGAAACGTGCGACTGGGCGAAGCGCCTTCGTTTGGAAAGCCCGTTCTCGCGTACGACATCAAGTCGCGTGGGGCGGAGGCGTATCTGGCGCTCGCTCGCGAGTTCTTAAAGCGCCGGGGCGCAGCGTGAAAGGGAAGCAGGCGCTGGGGCGCGGCCTCTCGGCGCTTTTGCCGGGAAGCCGGGAAAACGATGTTCCACGTGGAACCTCCGAGCGGGAGGTCGCCATCGGGCGCCTCGAGCCGGGCCGGTTTCAGCCCCGACGGGACTTCCACCCGGAGTCGCTGGCGGAGCTCGCGGCTTCCATCCGGGAGCAGGGGATTGTCCAGCCGATCGTCGTCGTCGCGCGGGGGGACAAGTACGAGATCGTCGCAGGCGAGCGCCGCTGGCGGGCGGCACGCCAGGCGGGGCTCGAACGCGTCCCGGTGGTCGTGCGGGAGGCCACCAGCGACAGGGATCTCCTGGAGATCGCCCTCGTCGAGAACCTCCAGCGCGAGGACCTGAACCCCATGGAAGCCGCCACCGCGTATTCGCGCCTCAAGGACGAATTCCAGCTTACCCAGGAGGATGTGGCGCGCCGCGTGGGGAAGGACCGCGCGACGGTGGCGAACTCCCTGAGGCTGCTCCGGCTCCCGGCGTCGGTGCGGGAAAGGGTCCGGACGGGGGAGATCTCCGCGGGCCACGCCCGTGCGCTTCTGGCTCTCGCGACGCCGGACGACCAGGAAGCGATCGCCCTGGAGGTGGTCCGCCGGTCGCTGTCGGTCCGTCAGACGGAGAAACGGGTGGCTGCGCTCGCGTCAGGCGGAAAGCTTCGAAAAGACACGCGCCGGGATCCTTTCACGCGGGACGCCGAAGAGAAACTCTCCCGCCGGCTGGCAGCTCGGGTCCGAATCGTGAGGCGCCGGCGCGGCGGGCGGGTCGAAATCGGGTTCTCTTCCGAAGAAGAGCTGATCGGTCTCTTCGAGCGACTTTCCGGAAAGGACTAGCCCATGAAATCCAGGAGCGACGGCGCGACACTGAACGGCTTTCTCGACCGCGGAAGCCACTTCCAGGGCGAGCTGACCTTCGACGACACGTTCCGGATTGACGGCCGGTTCGAAGGGAAGATCCGATCGGGGAGCGAGCTCATCCTGGGAGATTCGGCGGACGTCAACGCCGACATCGAAGTCGGACGGCTCTCCGTCAACGGCAAGCTCTCCGGCAGCGTGAGAGCCTCCGAACGGATCGAGCTGCTCGCCCGGTCGCGAGTCTCGGCGACCCTTTCGGCCCCGCTCCTCAAGATCGAGGAGGGCGCGTTCTTCCAGGGGACCTGCCAGATGTCGGAGAACCCCGTGCTGGAGATGAGAGTGGCGGGGAAGACTTAGACGGTAACCTCTTTGTAATGAGCAGTTAGAACCGTAGGGGCCGCGTCGACGGTTGAGCGTTGGGCGCTTATTGTCCCAATAAGGCGAGGCTCGGAGTTCGGCTGCCCCTTGAACCCAGGTCACTTTCAATTCTGCCCTTTGTAACTCTGAAATCTGAACTCTGTACTCGGAACTGTCAACGGCGAACGCTCAACGCTGACGGTTCCAACTCCCCCCGCAATGTGTTATTCATCCGCGGCCTCGTCTGAAAACCGAATTTCTGCCGCTCTGCCGGTCGGCAACTCCGTGGAAGCATGATCAAAGCGCCCGATGTCACATTTCTCTACGTCGTCCTGGCGTTCATCGCGTCTTACGCGATTCTGAAGCGTTCCCTGTTCGCGCCGCTTCTCGCGATCCTGGACGAGCGGGAGCGCGAGGCGCGCAGCGCCGAAAAGGTGCATGCGGAAAGCCTCGCGGAGCTCGAAAAGACGGTCGCCCGCGCGGAGGCGGATCTCGCGCGGACCCGCGGCGAGGCGCTGGCTGTTCGCGAGGCGCTTCGCGGTGAAGGACGCGCGCACTGGGAGCGGAAGATGGGTGAGGCCAGAGGGGCCGCGGACGCCGCCCTGACCCGGGGTTCCGACGAGATCGGCGCCGCGGCGAAGAAGTCCGCCGCAGAACTGCCGCGCGCCGCGCGGGACCTTGCCCGGCTGCTGGCCGAAAAAATTCTCGGACGGAATCTCGCGGCGTGACGGTCTTCTCCGTCACCGCCGGCGCGCTCTTCTCCCCGGGCGCGGCCGAGCATGCGGCCTCCGGCCCGCTCGGTCTTCCGATGTGGATCTGGCAGCTCGCCAACCTCGTCGGGTTCTTCGGGCTCCTCCTGTATTTCGTGGCGCGCCCGATCACCGAGATGTTCCGGAAGAGACAGGTCGAGGTCGAGGAGCGCGCGAAGGAAGCCCTGGAACGCCGCGCGGCGGCGGCCCGGCTGGAGTCCGAGATTCACGACCGGATGGCGCAACTCGACCGCGACCTCGCGGAAGTTCGGGCCCGCGGCGCCTCCGAAGGCGAGGCGGCGCGGGTGGAGCTCATGGCGCGCGCGGATCAGGACGCGGAACGGATCCGGCGCGAGGCGGAGCGCGAGATCGAACGCCGGCTGGCTGACGCCAGGGACGAACTCCGGCGGACTGCCGCGGACCTGACCGCCTCGGCGGCGCGCGAGATCGTCGCAACGCGAATCACGCCGGAGGATCGGCGCCGCCTGCTCGAGGAGAGCGTGGCGCAGATCGCTGCGGGTGAGAAGAGCGTGGCGCAGATCGCCGCGGGGGAGAAGCGTTGAGCGCGTTCGCGCGGAGCTACGCGCGGGCGGCGCTGGAGAGCGCTCCCGGCGGGTACGACTTCGAGCGGCTTCTCGAGAATATTGGCTCGGTCCGGCGGGCGATCGACTCCGATTCGCGCCTGAAGGAGTTCTTCGCCGCCCCGTCGATTCCGAAGCCGCCCAAGCAGCGCGCTCTCGAGGCGCTGGCCGTCAAGGCGGGGCTCGACGACTTCGGACGCCGGCTACTCCGCGTCATTCTCGACCACGGGCGCCTGACGAAGCTGTCGGAGATCGTCACCGCCCTGTCGGAGGCGTTCGACCGGAAGCGCGGCATGCACGAGGCCGAGGTGACGGTCGCCGCCCCGATCACGCCCGGGGAAGAGAAGAAGATCGCCGACGCGCTCGGCCGTTCGCTCGGAGGGTCAGTCCGGCTCCACGTGACAATCGACGAAAAGATCCTGGGCGGCTTCGTCGCCCGGGTCGGCAGCCGGGTCATCGACGCGTCGGTCGCGAGCGCGATCGGGCGTTTCCAGGAAAGAGGGAAGGAGAGCGCGAGGGCGTAATCATGGACATCAAAGCAGACGAAATCACCGAAATCCTGAAGCAGCAGCTTTCCGGCTACGAGAAGTCGATCGACGTCGCGGAAGTCGGAACGGTTCTCTCCGTCGGCGACGGAATCGCGCGCCTGCACGGCCTCGACAAGGTCATGGCGGGCGAGCTCGTCGACTTCGGACACGACCTCCTCGGTCTCGCGTTGAACCTCGAAGAAGACAACGTCGGCGTCGTGCTGCTCGGCGAGACCGCCGACGTGCACGAAGGTCAGGAAGTCCGCCGCACGGGGCGCATCATGGAGGTTCCCGTCGGGCCCGCGCTCATCGGCCGCGTGGTCGATGGAATCGGCCGGCCGATCGACGGCAAGGGTCCGATCTCGACGAAGGAGTTCTATCCGCTCGAGCGCGTGGCGCCCGGCGTCATCGATCGCCAGCCGGTCCGCGAGCCCGTTCAGACCGGGTTGAAGGCCATCGACGCGATGATCCCGATCGGGCGCGGACAGCGCGAGCTGATCATCGGCGACCGGCAGACGGGAAAGACGGCAGTCGCCTTAGATACCGTGATCAACCAGAAGGGCAAGGGCGTCATCTGCATCTACGTCGTGATCGGGCAGAAGAAGTCGACGGTCGCGCAGGTGGTCAAGACGCTGGACGAATACGGCGCGATGGAGCACACGATTGTGGTCTCCGCGACGGCGTCCGACCCCGCCCCCATGCAGTTCGTCGCGCCCTACACCGGGTGCGCGATGGGCGAATACTTCATGTTCAACAAGCAGCACGCGCTGACGATCTACGACGACCTCTCCAAGCACGCCGCCGCCTACCGCGAGATCTCTCTGCTGCTGCGCCGGCCGCCGGGCCGCGAGGCGTATCCCGGCGACGTGTTCTATCTGCACTCGCGGCTCTTGGAGCGCGCGTCGAAGCTGTCCGACAAGAACGGCGCCGGCTCGCTAACGTCCCTTCCGATCATCGAGACGCAGGCGGGGGACGTGTCCGCCTACATCCCGACGAACGTGATCTCGATCACCGACGGCCAGATTTATCTCGAGACGGACCTCTTCTATTCGGGCGTCCGCCCCGCGGTCAACGTCGGCATTTCGGTGTCCCGAGTCGGCGGAAACGCTCAGATCAAGGCGATGAAACAGGTCGCCGGCACGCTGCGCCTCGACCTCGCCCAGTACCGGAACCTCGCGGCGTTTGCTCAGTTCGGCTCCGACCTCGACAAGGCCTCGCAGGCCCAGTTGAATCGCGGCCGCCGGTTAGTCGAGCTCCTGAAGCAGCCGCAGTTCTCACCGATGGACGTCGACCTCCAGGTCGTGTCGATCTACGCGGGAACGCGAGGCCACCTCGACTCTCTCAAGGTGGAATCGATTCTCGACTTCGAAGCGGGACTCCACCAGTTCATGCGCAGCGAGCGGCCGCAGGTCCTCTCCGCGATTCTGGCGACCGGCAAGCTCGAGAAGGACACCGAAGAGGCGCTGGCCACCGCGATCAAGGAATTCAAGGACCGCTACGTCAAGGAAAACGCCGGCGCCCAGGCGGCCTGAGACTTGAAAGCGCACGACGTGAAAATCCGTTTGAGATCTGACAGCTGACAGCTGACAGCTGACAGCCAGGCCAGACCAGGACCAAGAACCATGGCTTCCCTAATCGACATCCGCCGCCGGCTGCGTTCCGTCAAGAATACGCAGCAGATCACCAAGGCCATGAAGATGATCTCGGCGGCGCGGCTCCGTCGCGCGCAGGAGCGGGCCATCGCGGCGCGGCCCTATGCGCGGATTCTGCGGGAAGTCCTGGCGTCCGTTTCTTCGCGCGTGCGGGAGATGCCGCACCCGCTCTTAGCCGAGCGGGAGGAAAAGCACGTCGCGGTCCTTGTCGTCTCGGGCGACAGGGGACTCGCGGGCGGCTTCAACTCGAACGTCAACCGGGCGGTTCTGCAACTTCTTTCCGAAAAGAAATGGGAGTCGGTGACGATACTTCCCATCGGCAAGAAGGCCGTGGAGTTCTCGCGCAGGCGGCGCGCGAAGCTCGCCGAGAAGTCCTATCCCGGGATCTTCTCGAAGGTCGAGTACTCGACCGCGCAGGAGATCGCCGCGGGGCTTTCCACCGAGTTCGCCGAGGGACGGATCGACGCCGCCTACGTGGTTTTCAACGAGTTCAAGTCGGTCATCGCGCAGACCGTTCGCGTCGAGCGGCTGCTCCCGATCTCCCGCGCGCAGGCAGCGCTCGCGGAGGCGCCGGTCTCGGAAGTCGAGCCGATTTTCGAGCCGGATCCTGCGACGATCCTGGCGCGTCTTCTCCCGAGGTATCTCGAGTTCGCGATCTACCGCATCCTGCTCGAGTCCGGCGCGGCGGAGCACGCCGCCCGCATGACCGCCATGGACTCGGCGTCCAAGAACGCGGGCGACATGATCGACTCCCTGACCCTGACCTACAACCGCGTCCGACAGGCGCGGATCACCAAAGAGCTGATCGAAATCGTTTCGGGCGCGTCCGCGCTCGAATAGGTCGGCGTTGAAAGAGGACCCAATGGCTGAAGGCGCAGAAAACGCAGAAAACGCAGAAAACAAAGACAAGATCGGACGCGTGGTCCAGGTGATCGGGCCCGTGCTCGACGTGGAATTTACGACCGGGCATCTTCCGGCGATTTACAACGCGGTCATCATCCGCGATGACGGCAAGGCCACCGGGCACCCGATCGAGGTCGTCACGGAAGTCGCGCAGCACCTCGGCGAAAATCGCGTGCGCTGCATCGCGATGAAGCCGACAGACGGCATGGTCCGCGGCATGACCGCGATCGACACCGGCGCGCCGATCTCGGTTCCGGTCGGCAAGCAGACGCTCGGCCGGATCATGAACGTGATCGGCGATCCGATCGACGAGCGCGGCCCCATCGAGACGAAGGAGCGCTGGTCGATCCACCGCCCGGCGCCCCGTTACGAGGACCAGTCGACCGCGGTCGAGATGTTCGAAACCGGCATCAAGGTCATCGACCTCCTGGAGCCCTATTCGAAGGGCGGCAAGACGGGGCTCTTCGGCGGCGCCGGCGTCGGCAAGACCGTTCTCATCATGGAGCTGATCAACAACGTCGCGCAGCAGCACGGCGGCTACTCTGTGCTGGCCGGCGTGGGCGAGCGTACCCGCGAAGGCAACGACCTCTACCTCGAGATGAGCGAGTCGGGCGTCGTCACGCCGGGCGATCCGTCGAAGTCGAAGGCCACGCTGATCTACGGGCAGATGACCGAGCCGCCGGGCGCGCGGCTGCGCGTCGGTCTGACCGGATTGACAGTCGCCGAGTATTTCCGCGACGAGGAGAAGCAGGACGTACTGCTCTTCATCGACAACATCTTCCGGTTCACGCAGGCCGGCTCGGAGGTCTCGGCGCTTCTCGGCCGGATGCCGTCCGCCGTCGGATACCAGCCGAACCTCGCGACCGAGATGGGAGAGCTTCAGGAGCGGATCACCTCCACCAAGACCGGCTCCATCACCTCGGTGCAGGCGATCTACGTCCCTGCCGACGACCTCACGGATCCGGCCCCCGCGGCGGCGTTCGCGCATCTCGACGCAACCACCGTTCTCTCCCGCTCGATCTCCGAGCTCGGCATTTACCCTGCGGTCGACCCGCTCGACTCGACATCGAAGATCCTGTCGCCCCGGATCGTCGGCGAGGAGCACTACGGCGTCGCGCGCGCCGTCCAGGCGGTTCTCCAGAAGTACAAGGACCTGCAGGACATCATCGCGATTCTCGGTATCGACGAGCTCTCCGAGGAGGACAAGCTGACGGTCTCGCGCGCCCGCAAGATCCAGCGCTTCCTGTCGCAGCCGTTCTTCGTCGCCGCCCAGTTCACGGGCCTCGAGGGGCGTTACGTCAAGATCGCCGACACCATCCGCGGATTCAAGGAGATCGTCGACGGCAAGTGCGACGACATGCCCGAGCAGGCGTTCTACATGGTCGGCACCATCGAAGAAGCCCGCGAGCGCGCCGAGAAGATGAATCAAACGGCCGCCTGAGTCAGGCGGGGAGCGCACCGGCGCGCGGCCCCGACAGCCAAGAGGACGCGCCCGTTGATAGCGTAAATTGCCGCGCTGCCCAGAGGATGCGCCCGTTGATGAAGCAAAAAGCACCGTCTCGAGGCAAGACCCGAGAGGGAATTTTCAGGGCGGACCTCGCGCAGGCCCGTCTCGATGTCGCGCGGCGGCCGGCATAATCCGGGTTGCGACCTCCGTTCCCAAGCCCGGCATCGGCTGGACCAGCCCGCCGACTCAAACAAGTTTTCCACAGCTGTCCCAATTTTCCCTTCCCCGCGGCACTTGCATGCCGAGTTTACGAGTACGACAACGCCACGACGGACACGGGAGACCGGCGCTTGAGCTCCGAAACGGTCTTCTACGGCCCTGCGGCTGTTGACGGCAGCTGCGCGAGCTGTCCGAGTCACTCGGTCGCGTTCTCGCTCAATTCGACTTGCGGGCCGAGTCACGACCAGGCCTGCACTTGGGACGGCAACGGACGCCACTACAACCTCGAGACCCACGACGGCAACCTCGCCAACGCGAATCGCACCATCTCAACGGTCTGGAATCCGGTGAACTGGACCGTCAGCCCGACAGGAAGGGCTCTCCCGAACATCGCCATACAGAGGACGGAGTCCGACTCACCTCTCACTCTTACGGTGAATCGATTCTTCGAGTTCGACACCGCCGGCAGCACCGCAAACGGATTCCTGAACTGCTCGTTCTTGCATGACGCTACGCGTCAACGCGTCTTCTTCAACCGGCGATATTCCGCGACGGACGGAACATTGGCGCAGGAGTTTACGGCCAGCGCCTATCCGTATCCCGGCCCTCCCGCCATTGGAGCATGCGCATCCACGTACCCGACGCCTCCCGTCCCGAGCGGCATCGCGATGGGCAACAACGGCGACATCTTCGGCAAGATCTACACGTATCAGAACGGCCTATTGACGTCGACGCGATGGATCAACGGGAACAACGCGGCAGGCTGGTACGCGAAGCGGTTCGATCGCGACACGAGCACGGGCTGGGTCACGAACTCCCACGACAGCGCCGGGCTCGCGACTTCCTACGTCTACGACGTGCTCGGCAGGGTCACGGGCCTGACGCCTCCAGGCGAAGCGGCGACGACGGTGACGTATCCCTCCGCTGTCCAGACGACGGCGTCCCGGAACGCGGGTACAGGCCTCTCGACCTACCAGGAGTACGACTACGACGGGTTGGGCCGTCTGCGCCGGGAGGTCCGGTCGATGCCCGCCAGCAAGTACGCCGTCCGGACGCACGCCTTCGACGATCCCGGGCACGCCTACTTCGATTCCGAGTGGGCGACGTGCACGTCCCCGGCGGGCGACTGCCAGAGCGCCGCCCCCGGCGGGACGACGAGCTCCAATTTCGATCCGTTCGGCCGGGCGCAGAACATCGTTCGGGCGGATGGGGCGACGACGACGGTCTCGTTGGCGGATACGTACAGCGGTTATTCGGACACGAAGAAGACGGTGACGGCGAAGAACGTCGGAGGGTCGTGCGCGGGTGGCTCATGCTCCGGCGGCTCGGACTCCCCGACGGTTTTCATCCGTGACGCCTTCGGCCGTCTGACGAGCGTCACCGAGCCCGGCGGGGACGTGACGAAATACAACTACGACATCAACGGAAAGCTGACGTGCGTCAAGCAGGGCGGAACCCAGGCCATGGCAACGTGCACGGACAACCCGGGAGGCCAATACAGGAGCTTCGTCTACGATCCCAACGGCTTTCTCATGCAGGAGAAGACGCCCGAGAAGGGGACGGTGAACTACGACTGCTACGGGGGCCTGGGCAACCTGGTGCTGCAGTCCCCGCCGGGCGTTCAGGTAGCGAACAACTACGACTTTGCCGCTCGAGTGACGGCGACCCGTTCGAACGAGCAGGGTTCGGCGTTGACGAACCCGTGCCAGGGGCAGGCGATCCCTTCGGGCGGTCGGGTTTATCTGTCGAACACGTACAACGACACGACGCCGGGCAATTCGTACGGCCGTCTGACGAGCCGCGTGGGGTCGAGCTTCTTCCAGCCGGGGGTGGGGACGTCATACAACGTGACGGACGCGTTTGCGTACAACGGGTTGGGGGCGCGGATTTCGTCGCAGACGACGACGGTGAGCGGGACCGGGGTTTCGACGACCCAGAGCTGGATGTACAACGGGCTGGGCCTGCTGGCGCACCACTACCACGCGAGGGCTTCGGGGCAGACGCCGCTGGTGCTGTCCTGGGGGTACGACGCGGGGGTTCCGGTGAAGGGCTACGTGAACGGGATCCCGATGGTCAAGAGCGCGGGGTACGCGCCGTCAGGGGCGTTGTCGGCCTATACGACGGGCATGGGGTTCGGAACGGACGTGACGACGGCGATCGCGCAGGATGCGACGCTGTTGCCGCGGCCTGCGAGCATCACGACGTCGGGGGGGACGCAGAGCTTCGCGACGGGTGCGTATGCGTACGACGGGGCCGGGAACATCAAGGCGATGGGCGCGACCGACACCTTCGGGTACGACCTGCGTTCGCGCCTGACCTCAGCGAACCTTCTGAACCTCCAGGGGGCTCCGGTCAGCCAGGGATATTCGTACGATCGGTACGGCAACCTGCTGACCAAGGGTGGGACGACGTATTCGGTGAACGCCACGACCAACGGTCTGACGACCGCGAGTTACGACCTCCGGGGCAACGTCACCGGCAACGGCGGGGACGTCTATGCCTACGACGGCCTGGATCGGATGGAGTACAACCGGACGGGGAGCACCGAGTGGGACTACGTGTACGACGCCGAGGGGGAGCGCGTGGTCAAGATCCCGCCGCTCGGCGCGTCGTGGACCTACACGTTCCGCGATGAGGGCAAGCGGGTGAGCACGGAGTACAGCGGGGCGGTGGCGTCGCGCGACAACGTGTACCTCGGGAGCCTGCTGGTGGCGTCCTACGCGAACGGGTCGGTCGGGAGCAACGGGCCGGTGTGGACGTTCTACGCGTCGGATCATCTGGGGACGCCGCGGCTGATCACGGATGCGGGTGGGACGGCCGTGGAGCAGCGGAAGACGTTCCCGTTCGGCGAGGTCCTGGGGAGCCAGGGGCTGTTCCAGCGGGTGCGGTTCGCGGCGATGGAACGAGATGTGGAGGGGGCGAGCGGCGGGACCGGAGGGAGCCGGCACCAGGACCATGCCAGGAGCCAGGAATTCAATCTGGGCCGGTTCCTCAGCCCGGATAAGCTGCAGGGGAAGATTCCGGATCCGCAATCGTGGAATCGGTACGCCTACTCACTAAACAATCCCCTCAAGTTCCTTGATCCGAACGGGCTGGAGGTCCGTTACGCCGACAAGCAGCTGCAGACCCTATTCACTCGTCTCTCGGCAAAATACCCGGCAGTACGAGGAGCGCTGGGTCGATACACAGGCGAGGGAAAACCCGATCTCGTCATTCGTAAGGGAGATGCTGGCCGCGATCCGCTGACCGGCGAAAAAGCTCTCGGACTGACAAAAGGAACGAACGTCGTCGAAAGCTACGACTGGAGCAAGATAACGAGCACGAAGGACAGTTTGCCAGACAGCGGAAAGTTCATAAACGGAGCGACGCTGAAGGAGACAACAATTACGATCGATTCGAGCCTAGGCGCATTCAGCAAGGATCAGGCCGACACGGCAGTGCACGAGGCCGGTCATGCCGATAGCCTCGCGCGAGATCCGGTGAGTTATCTGATGCGAGGCGCGTGGGATCAGGACATGGGCCCCGACGGCAAGTGGTTGCCTCATGACGATCGACCTCTTGAGAAAGAAGCGAACCAATTCCGAGATCGGACTTGTGGCGTGGACAAGGCCTGCAATCCGAATTGAGGTGAAGATGTTCATTCAAGCAAAATCCTGGAGAGTCCTTCCGCTGCCGCCTGTTCTGGCGGTGCTGGCGTGGGCTATGCCCACACTCGGAGGCGCGTCTACTCTTGCGCCGACTCAATTAAAAGGACTCGATGCCGTCAACATATCCGTGCAAGTCTCGATTGAGGGTCGCTCTGACGCCGCGAGCGTTGAGAACGCCTTGAAAGCTCGGGTCGAGGAGGCATTAGCGAAGTCTAAGGTCGGAGTCGTGGCGCGTGGCGAGGAGTGGCTCGAGATCAAGATAACGGGTCGGCCAATCGAGAGCGCGAAGCCATCGATGTTTGCATTAGCGGTTTCGGTCAGACTCCGCGAGCACGTGAGTCTCAGGCGAGACCATTCGCTCGATGTGCCTGGGGGAGGGGCACTGACCTGGTGGCGCGAGGGTTTGTGGCTCTCGTCTCAAGAGCAGTTGCAGAAAACCTTAGAAGAGGCCGTCTTGGACTACGTCGACGTATTTACAGATCAATTGAAATCCGTGAACCGGGGGAATGGCGCTGCCTTGGAAGACAAGAAGAAATAGCGCTTCATTGTGGGGTGCGTATTGTTGCGGGTGTGGCCGAGAAACTGTGGACCGGGGCCCGATATCCGCGCGATCACGGGGCGTGCAACGGGGGGCACGCCCCGCGCCGCGCTTCAGCGTGGCGGGTACCAACGCGGCCTCTAAAGTCAGAGCGAGCGGCGCGCGGAGCGGCTTTGGGCCCGGGTCTCGCCGCTCGCTTTGCTCGCGTCGACCGGGGCGGCTCGCAAGGGGGCAAGCTCCGCGCCGGCGGGTGGCGGATCTGTAGGCGGGGCTTGTGCCCCGCGCCCCGTTGTTGCGGCCCGCCGACACGGGTCTTGCAGCTTGCTGTCCGATAACCGGCGGTTATCGGACCCGCCCCTGACCCGGGCCCAAAGCCAGCGGCCGTCTCCGCTGCG
>JBDTRB010000011.1:0-55559 GCA_039931865.1 Acidobacteriota bacterium
ACGGCACGTCCCGGAGAGAGCGGAGGCGACGTTCGGAATGGCTCTTGCACTTTTGAAGCGCGGGGCGTTTCTGCCCCGGTTCCAAAACCGGGAGCAATCATGAGAGACGAACTGGACGATCTGACTCCGCGTGAAGAAAGCGCGGGAAGTTTCGCAACGGGGCTGTACTCGAGTGACGAGAGCCTCTACCTCCGGCGTCAGCCGAACACGAAAGATGAGGAGGGTTCGACGGGCAGCGCGAACGAGATCTCGGATTCGGGGACTGAAGAAGGCGGGAGCGAGAACGAAGACGTTGACGAGGGCCAGGACGAGGACGAGGACGAGCTGGAGGAGGTCGACGAAGACGAAGACGAAGACGAAGAAGAAGAAGACGATGACGATGATGCCGATGAAGAAGAGGAGGAATAGTGTCCCCACTTCCTTCCAGTCTGCAGCGGTCGGTCCGGGGGGCCGTTCAAAAAATCGCGCGTCCGGTCAACGTCTCGTCGACTGAGCGCTGGCTCTCGGGGATCGCCGGGACGGCTCTCGCGATTTACGGAATCTCCCGCCGGCGGTTCTGGGGAGGCGCGGTCGCCTTGATCGGAGCCGGTCTCGCTCAGAGGGGGGCGACGGGCCACTGCGACATCTACGCCGCTCGGAATTGACCGGTCCGACAGCCGGACGACGCTGGTCGAAGAGTCGATCACGGTGAATCGCCCCGCCGCGGAGCTCTAGCGGTTCTGGCGGAACCTCGAGAATCTCGCGCAGGTGTTCGAGCACGTGCTCGCGGTGACGGAGATCGACTCTCGTCGGTCGCGCTGGATCGCGCAGGCCCCTGCCGGGGCGACCGTCGAGTGGGAAGCCGAAATACTGGCCGACCGCGAGGGTGAGGTCCTGGCATGGCGCGTTCGCTTCCGGCCGGCAGACCCACGTTCAGAAGTACCTTCGTCCGCTCCTGGAGCGCATCGAGAAGGGGGAGATCGATCCGTCGTTCGTCATCAACCATCGCATGTCGCTGGATGAGGCACCGGCGGCGTACTCGATGTTCCGCGCACGCGAGGACGGATGCACGAAGGTGGTGTTGAAACCCTGACCTTCTCTCGCGCGCAGGCGCTGGACGGTCAGCCCCTGCGCGCTAAGATTTGCTCAGTCTTCTCGGGTCAAGCGAATCGAAAGCGCGTCTAAGCGGCCTTTTTCACGCCCGGCTTCGGATCGGACTGTTTCGCCGGCTTTGCGGTGCTCGCCTTCGCGTCCGTCTTCGAGTCCCCCTTCTTCGGCCCCTTCCCGCGGTGGAACAGCTCCTGGTCGAAGCCCGGCAGGATCGCGCGGATGAACGCGTTCTGGAAGAGCCGCACCAGGACTTCCCAGGTGTTCGACTTCGGATTGCTGACCGGTCCGGAGAGGTTCGCCTTCGTGGCGACTTCATCGCGCCGGTTCTCGAGGAGCTTCGAGACTCCGCCGACCAGGCCCTCGTAGATTTTCTTGAAGATGCTCTTGTCCTTGTCCTGGCGCTTGTCGTACACGTCCATGTCCTTGAAGAGCGGCTTGACGTAGCCTTCGATCTGACCGTTCTTGATTCGCAACTCCGTGAAGAACGAGAACACTCCCGCGACGACGTCGAACTTCCCATAGGCGCGCAGGATGTCGTTCATCGTCGTCATCTGCGTGCCTTCGATGGCGACGTTCAGGTCGAAGTCCGGTCCGTTCTTCTCGGGGCGGAACGTGGCGGAGGCTTTCGCCACGCCGCTTCCCATAAACTTGCCGGTGAGCCGGGCGATTGCGGGCCCCTGGACGAACTGGTTCGAGAGGTTCGTCACCGTGAGATGCGTATCCGAGAGAAAGGCCCGGTAACCGGGGTCCTTGGCCCTGTTTACGTAACCGATGTTGCTGTCGGCGATCTCGAGCTTTTCGAGCTTCAGGGTCAGGTCCGACCGGTTGGAAACCTTTTTCGCCGCGGTCGCGACCTTTTCTTTCCGAGCCGTCTCCGCTCCGGCGGTGGCGGCCGTATGGATGTAATCGAGGCGCATGCCGCGGATCGTCAAATCCGCGACCCGGACGTTCTTCGCCTTGGGCGCGTATTCGAGCTCGCCGTTGCTGCCGAGGACGCCGCCGCGGATCTCGAGATTGGCGCGCGCGATCATCGAGCGCAGCGCGTCGAGAGGGACCTTTTCGAGGCGGTAGTTCGTGTGAATTCCCGGGAACGGCTCCGCGAGGAAATCTGCGTGCCCGTCGAGGATCGCGTGCCCGGACTCGAACACGATTCCTTCCGCGAACACCGGAGACGGGTACACGTGCTCGCGCGAGTGGATGTTCCGAATGTTGTTCGCCCGGATGGTCAGGCGCGAAATGTGGAGGGGGTGTTTCGGATCTTTGTCGATATAGACGACGTCGCCTTCGTTCACCCGGAACAGGTTGATCTTCAGCGGATAGATCTGCTGAATCGCCGCCTGCCACCCCTTGTCTTTCATCGGCACCGCGTCGCGGTTCTCCGCCTGGAGCTGCGGCAGGTTGATGTGGAGCTGCGGCCGGTCCATCAGGAAATCGGCGACGAGGTGCAGCGTCAGGAGCTCGCGCCACTGGACGCTTGCCTTCACGAGCGGCACGAGGAGCACCGCCGGTTCCGGGTTCGCCTGCTGCCGGATGGTGAGGCCGCGGAGCGCGATCGAACCTCCGAAGAGCGAAAAGTGCAGCTTCGGGATCTGAACCGAATAGCCCTTCAGGCTCTGGTTCATCTTCCGCTCCATCTGGCGGCGGAGCGGCTCGTCGATGAAAAACGAGGCGACGATCAGCAGGACGAGCAGGATCAGCAGTCCCGCGCCGACGCGGACGAGCGACTTCCGCGAAAAGTGGCCGGCGCGCTTTAGCCCCGCGAAAGCGCTCTTCTTCCCTTTCGAGCGGTTCCGCGACGGCTTTGACGTGCGCTCGGGCTCGGACTTTCGGCTTGTGGACACGAATCCTCCAGTCCGGGGTCAGGGGCAAACCGCGTGCCAGGTGGGCAGGGGGAAGCCGTAAGATGCGCGACGATGGAGCCTTCCCCGGAACCTGGCAGCGACCCTTCGCCCCTTCTCGAAGCGCGCGATGTGACCCGAACCTACCGCATGGGGGTCGAACGGGTGCCCGCGGTCCAGGACGTCTCGCTCCAGGTTCGCGCTTCCGAATTCGTCGCGCTCCAGGGACCGAGCGGCTCGGGAAAGACGACGCTCTTGAACATCCTGGGACTTCTCGACCGCCCGGACGCGGGCAACCTGTTGATTGCGGGCCGGGAGGCGGGGGGGCTGTCGGAGAACGAGCGGGCGGACCTGCGACGCGACCGCTTCGGTTTCGTCTTTCAGACTTTCAACCTGATCCCGGTGCTATCCGCGCAGGAGAACGTCGCGTACCCCATGGCTCTCGCGGGCGTAGCTGCGGGGGAGCGGCGGACCCGAGCGGAACAGCTGCTCGCGGCGGTAGGACTGGAACAGAAATCTTCGGTGCGTCCCGACCTTCTCTCCGGAGGCCAGCGGCAGCGCGTCGCGATCGCGCGGGCACTCGCGAACCACCCCGCCGTCGTCTTCGCCGATGAGCCCACGGCGAACCTCGATTCGAAGACGGCGGAGGACATCCTCGACCTCATGCGGGGACTCTGCGACTCGCGGCGCGTCGCTTTCCTGTTCGCGACGCACGATCCGCGGGTGGTCGCGCGGGCCCGCCGGGTCGTTTCGCTGCACGACGGCCGCATCGAGTCCGACGTCGTCTCCCCGGAGCCAGCGCGGTGAGCTCTTTCGCCCTCGCATGGCGCAACCTGGTGCGGCAGCGCCGCCGCACCGCGCTCATGGGTGTCGTCGTGGCATTCGGCTTCGCCGCGTTCGCGCTCGCGGGAGGGTTCATCGCGCAGTCCTTCGAAGGCCTGCGGGAGGGCACGATCCGCAGCGTCGGCCAGCTGCAGGCCGTCGACCGCCGGGCGGTTTCGTCGAGCGAGGAGACGACGCTCGAATTCGGAATCACGGACGCCGCGCGGGCGCGGGCGCTCGTCGCCCTGGATCCGGCGGTCGCTTCCGTCCTGCCCCGGATCGACTTTGTCGGGCTCGCGACCAACGGGTCGAAGTCGATCCCGTACCTGGGCGTCGGGGTCGACCCGGAGCCCGAAGCCGCCGCGACGGGAGCGCGAGAGCTCGTTACGGTCGGCTCGTATCTTTCGGGAGACGGAGGCGACGGGGTGCTCCTCGGGACGGGTCTGGCCTCGGCGCTCGCGGTCCGCCCCGGCGACCGCGTCACCCTGATGGCGACCACGCCGGACGGCTCGTTGAACGCGGTCGACGGCGTGGTCCGCGGCTTGGTCGACGTGCGCATCAAGGAGCTGAACGACCGTTACCTCGCGGCGGGCGCCGGGCTGGTCTCGCGACTGCTGCAGAGCTCGGGGACCGTATCGAAGCTCGTCATCTTCCTGAAGCCCGGGGCCGACGAGGCGGCGGCGGCGCGGAGGATCGCCTCGGCGCTGTCGGCGGCCGGACACAACGTCACGCTGCGCGGCTGGCGGCAGCTCGCGGTGTTCTACGAGCAGGTGAAGCTCCTCTACGTCGGCATCTTCGGTTTCGTCGGTACGGTGCTCGTCGTGATTGTCATCCTGTCGGCGGCGATCGTGATGACGATGGCGGTGACGGAGCGAACCCGCGAGATCGGGACCCTCCGCGCCCTCGGGACGCGTCCGTCCGGAGTGCTGTGGATGTTCCTCGCCGAGGGGGTCGCGATCGCCGTGATCGGATGCGTGGCGGGAGCCGTGTTCGCTTTTATCGTCCGGGCGGTCTTGAACGCATGGGGTTTCACGCTGCCCCCACCGCCCGGCGGCACGCACGGGGAGCCGATCCACGTGCAGCTCTATCCGCTCGCGTACGCGGCGGGGCTCGTCGCGATGGTCGTGACGATGGGGATCGCTTCGTACTTCCCGGCGCGCCGCGCGGCGCGGCTGTCGATCGTGGAGGCGCTGGCGCATGTGTGAGTTCGGCGAAGGGCGAAGAGGGACGAGCCGGGGGCGAGCGCGCTTGCGCTCGTTCGCGGCTTTCGCGGCGCTTCAGGGAAGAGCCGAGCGTCCACCGGCGTTAGCAGGGGCATGAGAGTTCTTCGCGCCGCGTGTGCTGTTTTCCTGTTCGCGTCGACGGCCTCCAGCGCTCGCGCTCAGACGCCAGCGCAGGTTCAGTCCTGGCTCGAGGCGATCGACGCGACGCGGAACGCTTTCGAGGAGGCTGTGATCACGGCGCGAGCCACCCAGATCGTCAACGGAGCGCCATCGGGCAGCGCGGATTTCGACATCTACACAAAGGGGCGCGATCGCGGACTCATCGTGTTTCGCGGCGGTAAGAACAGCGGGCGCAAGATCCTGACCTCGGGCGACCGCATGTGGCTGCTCGTTCCCGGCGCAACCAACCCTCTGCCCATCACTCCGAACCAGCGTCTGCTCGGAGGCGCTTCGATGGGAGACGTCGCCCGGTTGCGCTTCGCGGAGGATTTTCGCGCGACGGCGCGTTCCGGCACGGAGACCGTGAACGGCCGGCAGTGCCGCGTTCTCGATCTGCAGGCGAAGTCGCCGAAGGCCGCCTATCCGAAAGTGGTGCTCTGGTACGACGAGGCGGCGCGCCTCCCCGCGAAGGTCCTCTTTCTGCTCCCCTCCGGCAAGGAGGCGAAGGAAGTCACGTTCACGAAATTCCGGACCTCGGGAGGAAAGACCATCGTCTCGGAGATGGACATCCGGGACCTTCTCGCCCGGGAAGCGAACGCGGTGACGCGCCTCGAATACCGGGACTACAAGCCCGCGCGGCTTCCCGACAGCATCTTCACCCCGGAAGGCGCTCTCGGGTTCAGCTGATCGGCCCGCGCTCATCCGGCGTCCTTCCCCCAGAGCCTCCGGATCGCGAAACGGATCGTTCGCTCGCCGGCGAGCCGTCCCGCGATCCGCCCGAGCGCGGGACCGAGCATGAGCCGGCGGAGCGCCGCGCTCCATGCGAACCGACGCGAGAAGCGGCGGCGCCACGCCTCCTCGTAAGCGGCGAGGTACCGTCCCGCGTCCAGCCTTCCTTCGAGCAGCGCCAGCGCCGTCTCCGCTGCCAGGATTCCCGTGAAGAGAGCGGCGGCCTGCCCCTGTCCCGAAAAAGGATCGATCACGCCCGCCGCGTCTCCCGCCATCAGCATCCCGTTTTCCGTGGGGGGCTTCGAGGTGAAGACCGCCGGAACCGTGCCCAGAAATCCGCGGGGCCCCGGGCGCATCGGGCGCAGGGCCTCGTCGAGCGCGGCGTTCTCCAGCCGGGCGCCGCCGAGGACGTCTTCCCAGCCGCCACCAATCTTCCGGCGGTGCGCCTCGGACACGACACCCGCGAGGTTCACCACGCCGCCCTCGACGCGCGAAAGGCCGCAGTAACCGCCGGGAAAGAGATACAGGCTCACCCGGCCCTCGAGCGCCGACGTTTCGCCGACGTAGTCGCGGCTCCAGCCGAAGAACCGGGAGCGTTCCAGAAAGCGGCGGTCGAGGCGGCGATCGAGGGCGTCCCACCGGCCCCAGGCGCCGACGACCGCGCGGGCGTTCGCCGTCTCGCGCACACCGTCCGACGCGAACGTCACCGAGAAGCCGGCCGCCGGTGACCCCGTCGTCGCCACGACGCGGGTCGCGAAACGCACGTCCGAACCGGCGTTGCGCGCCCCGTTCGCGAGAAGGTCGTCGAGTCGGAACCGCGAGATGCCGAGCGCGGGGGTCGGCAGCCGGAAGTGAACCGCCGCGCCCCGCGCCGTATGCACCGCGCCCTCCGAGATTCGCTCGGGGAGGCAGGCTTCCAGGGCGGCCGTCTGCCTGAGGCGCGCGATCGAGTCGAGCGCGTCCCCGGAAAGAAATTCCCCGCAGACTTTCGCCCGCGGGAACCGGTCTTTCTCGAGAACAAGGACTCCGCATCCGGCGGCCGACAGCACGGTCGCCGCCGCGGAGCCGGCGGGACCCGCCCCGATGACGATGGCGTCCCAGGTTTTCACGCCCCGGGGCCCGAGATCAGCAGGCGGAACGGAAAGACCCGCTCGACCCGGGACCCCGGGACCGCGCTCTGCGCGATCTCGCGGGCTTCGTCCTTCGTATACGCCTGCCGCACGGAGGTCTGGCCGTCCAGCAGGGATACGCGGCTCTCGAAGACGATCCGTCCGGCGATCGAGACGAAGATCCAGGGGAACAGATGCCGCCGCAAATCGAGGATCGCGAAGCCCCGGCGCGAAACGCGCGCGAACTCCCGGAGGAGAGCGCGGTTCTCCTCCGGGGAAAAGTGGTGAAACATCAGCGTCGAGACGACCCAGTCCGCGGCGCCGTTTGCGAGAGGGAGCGCGAAGGCATCTGCCGCGAGCGCGGACAGATCGCCGCCTCGCCACGCGCGGCCCGCGGCGAGGTGGCGCCACTGAAGGTCCACCGCGACGACTGTCGCGCGATGCCCGGCGCGCGCGAGCCGCCGGACGAGCGCCCGCGTCACGGCTCCGGAGCCGGCGCCAACGTCGAGCACGACGACCCTCTCCTCCCGTCCGCCGGACATGCGCGACAGAAGATGCGTCTCGATGGCTTTCGAGCCGCCCCATTTCTCGTTGACGAGCTCGAGATCCCGCAGCGACCGCGCCATCTCGTCCGCGGGAAGCGTGATGTCGTCTAAGATCTCCCGGGCGGGCCGCCGGGCCGGAACAAGAACGCTCATCGGGGGCGCGCTTCTAGATGCGGCTGACGACCAGGGCGCTGTTCTTGGAGCCAAATCCGATGCAGTTGCAGAGAGCGTGCTCGACCGACGCGGCGCGCGCGGTGTTCGCGACGTAGTCGAGGTCGCACTCGGCGTCTCTGTGGTCGAGGTTGATGGTGGGAGGAAGAAAGCCGTCGCGCATTGCGAGGAGCGTCGCGGCGACTCCCGCGGCGCCGCACGCGCCCTGCGGATGGCCGATCATCGACTTGATCGACGAGCCCGGCAGTTTCGCCGCCGCGTCTCCGAACGCCAGCCGGACCGCGCGGGTCTCCACCCGGTCGTTCAACTGCGTCGAGGTGCCGTGGTACGCGAGGTACCCGATCGCCTCCGGCGGCAATCCCGCCTCGCGCAGGGCGAGCGTCATCGCGCGCGCGGGCTCCTCTCCCGTCTCGTCGAGACGAACCCGGTGGTGCGCGTCGCAGGTGGCGCCGTAGCCGCGGATCTCGCCGTACACCCTCGCGCCGCGGGCGCGCGCCCGGTCGAGGTCTTCCAGCACGAACATCCAGGATCCCTCCGCGAGCACGAACCCATCGCGGTCGGAGGAGAACGGCCGCGACGCCCGGACGGGGTCCCCTTCGCGCGCCGTCGAGACGATCCGCATCATCGCGAACCCCTCCATGATTCCGCGGACCACCGTGGCGTCCACGCCGCCCGCCAGGAAGACGTCCGCGGTTGCGAACTTGATCGCCCGGAAAGCGTGGCCGAGCGCGTCCGTCGAAGAGGCGCACCCGGTCGAGAGGACGTGCGAGAGCCCCCGCAGCCCGAAGTGCATCGAGAGTTCCGACGAGAGGGTCCCGATCGTGCCGGACGGTATCGAGTAAACGGACGCCTTCTTGACCTGGTTCGTGTAGTAGAGGTGATACATCCGTTCCGAGAACTCGATCGGACCGCCTCCCGTCCCGAGGATCACGCCCATCTCCCGCCGTTTCTCGAGCGAGAGCGTCTGAGTGTCGATGCCCGCGTCCTCGAGCGCCTCCGTCGCGGCGGCGATCGCCATCGGGACCGCGCGCGAAACGTGACGGATGTCCTTGGCGCCGACCCAGGCCGCGGGGTCGAGGCCCTTCACCTCGCCCGCGATGGTCGCGGGCAGCCCCTCGGGATCGAAGAGCGAGATGCGTCCGACTCCACTCCGCCCCTGCCGCAGCGCGCTCGCGTACTCTTCGCGCCCGTTCCCGTTGGGCGAAAGACATCCGATTCCCGTCACGGCGACGCGACGCTGCGGCACGCCGCGATAGTAGCAACGGCCGCGCCTCCGCCCGACGGCCGTAGAGCCGTCGCTTCTTCCCCTCCTTCGAAGATTTCGTGAAACCTCGGGTCGGTTCGCGACTCTGTATCCGTAGATTCGTGTTCCTCAACCGGAAAGGATGAAGATTTGATGAAAAAAGAGCGCTGGCTTCCTCTTTCCATCCTTCCCCTGGTGCTCGCCTGGGCCTGCCTTTCCGCGCCGAAGAGCGTCGCCACGAATCCCGCCGTCGATGCCGAGAAGAAGCGCGTCTCGGCGCAGCGCGACGACATCGAGGACAACTCGGAGCGCATGCTCAAGGAAGGGCGCGAGATCTTCCGCTACGACACGTTCGGGAGCGAGGAGTTCTGGTCCAAGACCCGGCTGCACGAGGTGATCCTGGGAGAAAGGCTGGGCGGATCGGGCCCCGGCCTGACACCGGTACAGGCGCTTGCCGCCGGGCTGAAGGTCGACATCGGAAAGCTGCCGAAGATTCTGGGCGAAGTCCTGAAGAGCGGGAGCGTCAGCCTGCAGAAGCCGGAAACGACTTTGGAGCTCCTCAAGGCGGACGCGGTCGTGGGAGTGAAGGCGATCGTCGATCCGAATACCAGAAGGGTGACAGGCGTCGGTTTCCGATGCGCGCTCTGTCATTCGACCGTCGACGATTCGTTCGCGAAGGGCATCGGCCGGCGCCTCGACGGGTGGCCCAACCGCGACCTGGATGTCGGCGCGATCATCGCGATGGCGCCCGACCTGAAGGCCTTCCAGGACCTCCTCGGGGCGGATCGGGGAACCGTCGACAAGGTTCTGAAATCCTGGGGCCCGGGCAAGTACGACGCCGAGCTCGACCAGGACGGAAAGGGCATGCGGCCGGACGGGAAGACCGCCGCCACGCTTCTACCCGCGGCGTTCGGACTGGCCGGGGTCAACCTCCACACTTACAACGGGTGGGGATCAGTGCCCTACTGGAACGCGTACGTCGCCGTGACGCAGATGCACGGCAAGGGGACGTTCTTCGACCCTCGGATCCAGAAGAACCCGGAGCAGTATCCGGTGGGCGCCAAGGCAGGGTTCGGAAACGTGCGGAGCTCGCCGGATCTCGTGACGTCCAAGCTCGCGGCGCTTCACTACTACCAGCTCTCGATCCCGGCGCCCCGGCCGAAGAAGGACTCCTTCGACGCCGCGGCGGCCCGGTCGGGCAAGCTCGTCTTCGAAGGCAAGGGGAGGTGCGCGACCTGCCACGTCCCGCCGCTCTTCACGGAGCCCGGCTGGTCGATGCACACCGGCGAGGAGATCGGGATCGACAACTTCCAGGCGAGCCGTTCTCCGGACAGGAAGTTCTACCGGACGACGCCTCTCGCCGGTCTCTTCGTCCGGGCGAAGGGCGGCTTCTACCACGACGGCCGATTCGCGGATTACCGGGCGGTCGTGGACCACTACGACCGCCATCTGGGCCTGCGTCTCTCCGACGAGGAAAAGGGAGCGCTGATCGAGTACCTGAAGTCGCTCTGAACGAAACGCGGCATTCGCCTCGAATTTGCGCCGCCGGAGCTCGGTTTGGAGTCCGCGCGAACCGGAGTGATATTCATGGCCACGCGCGTGGATAAAAAACGGTCCTCGTCTTCGCCAGGGCGACTTGCTCTTTCCGACGACGAGGTCATCGCCCGTGTGCGCGCCGGAGAGGTGGATCTCTTCGAGCTCCTCATGCGGCGCTACAACCAGCTCGTCTTTCGCATCGCGCGGGGAGCGGTCCGCGACGACTCAAAAGCCGAAGATCTGGCGCAGGAGGCCTGGGTCCGCGCCTTCCAGCATCTCGATCAGTTCGCCGGGCGCGCGAGATTTTCGACCTGGATCAGCCGTATTGCCATGTATGAAGGGCTCACCCGCGCCAGACGCGATCTTCGTTCCGAGCCGACCGCCAGCCACGAATCGACGGAACGGGCGACGAGCGCGCACACCAGCCCCGAAGCGGCGACGCTTCGCGGTGAGGTTCGGTCTCTGCTCGAAGCGGCGGTGGATGCCTTGCCGGCGAACTATCGAATCGTTTTCCTCCTGCGGGAGATCGAGGAGCTCTCGACGAAGGAAACAGCGGAGGCCGTCGGGACCTCCGAGCAGACGGTGAAGAACCGCCTCCACCGCGCACGCGCTCTTCTTCGCCGAAAACTGGGTGAGAGGACGGGAATCGACCGAGCTTTTCCGTTTCTGGCAAAGCGATGCGACAGGATCGTCGTGGGCGTTCTCGACCGCATAGGACATGTTTCCGCGATCCGCTGACCTCTTCGGACGCCCCTCAATTCCGGACGCTGCTCAGCCGGCTGGCGCGTTCTGCGCGAACCAGCGATCGAGCACCCGCAGGAGCCGGAGCGGGACGTATTTCACGAGCGCGTCCGCGTGGAGGTTCCCCGGCAGGTCGAGGTGCACGTAGTCGACCGGCGGAGCCGCGGCCTTCGCGAGCAGGCGGCCGTGCGACGGCGCCACGAGCCAGTCTCCTTCCGCGGTGATGATGAGCTTCGGAATCGAAAGAGTCGCAAGTGACTCGGCGACGCCCTGCCGCCGGGCAAACGGCGCTCCCGCGGACAGGCGCGGCATCTGGACCGCCTTCCGGAGGCTGACCTGTTTCCGGGCGCCTGCGGACCAGGGGCGCGGGCGGAGCGTCTTCAAGTCGGCCGGCGACGAGATCATCGCGAGCGCGCGGCAGGGCAGATGCGGGAACTGGCCGAGCGTGGCCGCCGCGATCGACCCCCCCAGAGACAGGCCGAGCACGGCGAAGCGCGCATACGGACGCCCCTCCCCGACGAGCTGGTCGATGACGGCTTTCAGATCGAGGGCCTCGAAGGCTCCGAACGAATAAGCGCCCCCGCTGTCCCCGTGCCCGCGGAAGTCGAGGGCGGCGACGTCGTATCCGCGCCGCACGTAATGGCTCGCGAGAAACAGGTTTTCGCGGGCGAGCCGCGTGCGCCAGAAGCCGGGGGCCAGGATCAGAAGCTCCGCCGAGGGGCGCCGCCACCACGTGTACGCGATCGGCGTGTCGTCCGCCGCGCGGAGCCGCCGCTGAAGGACTTCCGCGGTCAGGCGCGCGCCCGCGCTCATCGCGAAAGGAGCAGGCAGGAGACGATGGACCCCTCCGCCAGTCGCCCGGTCCCGGCGGGCACCGAGATGAGCGCGTTCGCCCGGCCGTGCGCGGCGAGATCGTGGCTTCCGGAGGTGCGGAGCGGCTCGACGCGAGCCTCGCTGCCGGAACGGTCGAGCGCGGCGTCGTGGAAGCGGTCCCGTTCACCCGCGGGCTCGAGCGCGCGTGTCAGGACGGCCGCGACCCGAGGCGCCGTGGGCTCGGCGTCTCCTTCGAACCGGCCCAGCGCCTCGCGCGCGAAGACATGAAAGCCGACCACGGCCGAAACCGGGTTGCCGGGCAGCCCGATCCAGAAAACGTTCCGGCGCCGGCCGACGGCGATCGGTTTGCCCGGCTGCATGGCCACGCGGTGGAAAAGGATCTCGAACCCCGCGGCCTCCGCCGCGGCCGGGAGAAGATCCAGATCCCCGGCCGAGACTCCCCCGGTCGTGATCAGAAAATCCTCGTGCTCGCCGGCGTGTGCGAAGAGGAGCTCGACTGCGGCCGGCGTGTCGGAGACCGCAGCGGCCCGCCGGGCCGTCCAGCCGAGCGCCGTGCATTCGGCCAGAAGCATGGGGCCGTTCGAGTCGCGCAGACTTCCGGGCTCCGGGGCTGCCGCGCCGCGGACCACTTCGTCTCCGGAGACAGCGACGGTCACGCGCGGCGCCCGGAAGACGCGGATGGGGTCGTGGCCCGCGAGCGCGGCGAGAGCGACGTCTCCGGGCGCGAGCCGCCGCCCGGCGGGGAGCAGCGCCGCGCCGGCGCGCACGCTTTCGCCCCGGAGCCGGATGTGGGCGCCGGGCTTCGCGGCGCCCTCGAAGCGCACGCGCCCGTTTTCGCGGCTCGACCGTTCGACCGGCACGATCGCCTCCGTTCCGGGCGGCAGAGGCGCGCCGGTCATCACGCGAACGACCTCACCTGCCGAGATGGCGGGGGGAGGCGCGGACCCCGCGGCGACGAGCCCCGGCCTTTCGGGCAGCTCGACGCCGCGCGCGACGTCCGAGACTCGAACCGCGTATCCGTCCATCGCGGAGGTGTCGAAGGGAGGCCAGTCGACGTCCGAGCGCACCTCGCGCGCCAGGACGCGGCCCCACGCGTGCTCGAGCGCCACGTCCTCTTCTCCTCCGGGCGAGAGAGCGCCGGCGAGCAGGGAGAGGGCCGCGGTCACCGTCAGCACGCCCGGATTCTAGACGGCGCCGCGCCTCGCGCGTTGTCCGGGCGAGGAAAGCCCCCGGCGTTTGGTACGATCGAGGCACCGCTCTATGGAGAAGAAGTTCGAGTACCGGGGTGACCTCGCGGTCACGCCGCTCGCCGAGATCCTCGCGACCATCCACCGCTATCGCGTTCCCGGAGTGATCACCGCGTCGCGCGAGGGGCGAGTCCGTCGGATCTACATCGACGACGGCCTGGTCGTTTTTGCGACCTCCAACGAGCGGGAGATCAGCCTCGGGTTCTATCTGTTGAAGCGCGGGCTCTTAAAGCCTGAAGCCGCGAAGGAGGCGGAGGAGCGCAGGACCCGGGAAGGGCTGCGTCTCGGCCAGGTCCTCCTGCAGATGGGATTTCTGACACCCGAGAAGCTCAACGAAGCGGTGGACGGCCAGATCCGCGAGATCCTCTGGGGCGCGTTCGAATGGGAAGCGGGCGACGTGCTCTTCGAAATTGGAGGCAAGCGGACGGGCGAGCTCGTGCGGATCGACGCCCCCATTCCGCTGGTGATCCTCGAAGGCGTCCGGCGGTCCGCGGACGTCCGCCGGCTGATCTTGAGGCTCGGCAGCTCCAGCACCGTGCTCGAGCGGACTCGCAACTCGTTGATCGATCTCTTCACCGGTCCCGAGCGGCAGTATTACGAGGCGATCGATGGAAAGACGCCCCTCCAGCACCTGGCGGGCCGGGGCCCCGGGAGCGTCTCTGAGAACGCGCGGATCCTCTACGCCTTCTTCTGTCTCGGGCTCGTCCGCAAGGTGCGCGGCTCGGGCGCGGGCGCACGTCGGATCCAGTACAAGACCGAGGGCGGGTCGCTCGGGAGTTAGACTCCACTCGCATGCCGATTTACGAGTACGTCTGCCAGAAGTGCGGCCGGAAAACCGAAGTCATCCAGAATCACTCGGACCCCCCGCCGAAGAAGTGCCCGCACTGCGGCGGCGCGGTGAAGAAGGCGTTCTCCGCACCGGCGATCCAGTTCAAGGGGAGCGGGTTCTACATCACCGACTACGGGAAGGGCGATTCGGGCGCCGCGAACAAGGGGGGCGAGGGCTCGGACAAGTCGGAACGGGCGGAAAAGGCGGAGAAGTCAGACAAGGCCGAAAAGTCCGAAGCCGCCGGCAAATCCGAGTCCGCGGGGAAATCGGAGAAAGCCGACAAGGGGTCGAAAAAAGACTCTCCCGCCCCGGCGAAGAGCGACTCGAAAGGCGAGAAGAAGAACACGTCGCGAAAAGCAGGCGACTGAGGCCGCACTCTTCGAAAAGCAGTGACCTGCGGACTACGCGGCCATCTCGCTCCGGGTGGTCGCTCGATTCTCGATTCCCGATTCCCGATTCCCGAGGGACGGTCGAGTTGACCGCGGAGTACCGCGGCCGTCTCGCTCCCGGTGGTCGCTCGGCTCCCGATTCCCGGCTCTAGAGTTTCAACCCACGCAGATACTCGCGAAACGCGGGGCCGAGGTCCGTCCGCGACAGCGCGATCTCGACCGTCGCCTTCAGAAATCCCAGCTTGTCTCCGGCGTCGTAGCGCGTCCCTTCGAAGAGATACCCGTCGACCGGCCTCTTCGCGAGGAGCGCCTTCAGGCCCGACGTCAGCTGGATCTCGCCGCCGACGTCCGAGCGCGTGGCCTCCAGGATCCCGAAGATCTCGGGCGGCAGCAGGTACCGGCCGATGATCGCGAGGTTGCTCGGCGCCTTGTCCGGCGCGGGCTTCTCGACCATATCGGAGAGCGCCACCACCCGGTCCTCGACCCGTTCGCCGGCGACGATCCCGTACTGGTGCGTCTGCGACGCTAAGACTTCCTGGAGCGCGATCACCGGGTTCCCGCGCCGTTCGTAGAGCCGGATCATCTGGCCGATGCAGGGGTCGTCCGCGACCACGATGTCGTCGGAGAGCAGAACCGCGAACGGCTCGTTTCCCACCAGATCCCGCGCCTGGAGAACCGCGTGGCCGAGCCCCAGCGCCTGCGCCTGGCGCACGGAGGAGATCCGCGCCAGGGTGGAGACGTCGCGCACCTGCCGCAGAAGATCTTTCTTGCCGCGCTCCTCGAGCGCCCGCTCGAGCTCGAACGAGAGGTCGAAGTGGTCCTCGAGCGAGCTTTTCCCGCGGCTGGTCACGAGGACGATCCGCTCGATGCCCGCCGCGACCGCTTCTTCGACCACGTATTGCACGAGCGGCTTGTCGACCAGCGGCAGCATTTCCTTCGGCTGCGCCTTCGTTGCGGGGAGAAAGCGCGTGCCGAGGCCGGCGGCGGGAAACACGGCGACGTGGACGGAGCTCATCGGGGCAGGAAGGTATCAGGGAGGGACGGGATTCGGAAATTGGCCCCGGTCGGGAATCGGGAATCGGGAATCGGAAATCGAAAAGAGAAATCGTTAGCCCGGTTCCCGGCCTCAACTCCCGATTCCCGCGTAAAATAAAGAGTTCGATGAGCAGCGACGCAGCGTTCTTCCGGCAACTCACCTCCGAGCTCGAAGCCCGGGGCCGGCTCGCGCTTGCTACTGTGACGGAGACCCGGGGCTCCGGACCCTCCAGGGTCGGCCGCCGCTTTCTGGTTTTCGAAGACGGCAGCTTCTCGGGGACGATCGGCGGCGGTCCCTTCGAAGCGCTGGTGATCGCCGACGCCGCCGCGCTGTTCCGCGAGGACTCCGGTCCCGGCCGATTTCTCAAGTGGTACGACTTCTTCGAGAGAGAAATCGCTCCGGGCCAGGACCGCGAGATGACGAACATGATCTGCGGAGGATCCGCGCGCGTCTTAGTCGAGGTACTCCGCGCAGCGCCGTCGCTCGTCATTCTGGGCGGCGGCCACGTTGGCCTGGCGCTTGCTCGCCTCGGTCTTCCATTGGGCTACCAGGTCACCGTCGCCGACGACCGCGAGGAGTATTCGCGTCCCGTGCGCTTCCCGGCCGAGGCCGCGGTGGTGCGGACCGGGCGCGACTATGCTCTGCCGGCCGAGGCGGTCCTCCCCGGGCGCGACCGGTACGTGGCGGTCGTCTCCCGCTGCTGGGAGAGCGATCTTGCCGCGCTGCGCCCGTGGCTCGCCGAGGGGGCGCCTCAGGCTCGTTACCTGGGGCTGATCGGCTCCTCGCGGAAGGTGCGGGGCGTGTTCGAGAAACTGTCTCAAGAAGGCGTGCCGGCGGAGACGCTCTCCCGGATCCACGCTCCGATCGGGCTTTCGATCGGGGCCGTCACTCCCGAGGAGATCGCGGTCGCGATCCTCGCCGAAATGATCGCGGTGCGCCGCGGGGCGGCGGAGAAGGAGAAGACGTCCCGCCGTCCAGCCCAAGCCGGTGCGTCCGTCGGGCGGCGGGAGGATCCATCCGCTTGAGTCCAGTCCGGGCATTGCGATTCGGTCTCGTGAGCGCCGTGCTCCTTTTCGCGCTTTCGCCTTCCGGCGTCGCCGCGACCTGGTGGCGCCTGCCGGTCTGGGGCGCCGAAGTGCGCGTGCTGACGACCGACCCGTTCGACAGCCGCACCGTGTATTGCGGCACCTCCCGCGGCAACTTCTACGGGTCCGAGGACGGCGGCGCGACGTGGAAGTCTCTCCGATCAGGCCCGGCGTTCCCCGGGTACGTCGTCACCGGTCTCGTCGCCGACCACGCCTCGCCGGGGCGCCTGTGGGTGTCCCTCGCGGGGCAGTACGCCGGCGGGATCGTCGCGCGCAGCGACGACAAGGGGGAAAACTGGACGATCCTCGCGATCTGGAAGACCGTCGTCGCGACGCGCGCTCTCGCTCTCTCTCCCGAAGAGACGACACCGCGCCTCCTCGCCGTCGGCGGCGATGACGGGGTCCATCTCTCGCGCGACGGCGGCGCCACGTGGGTCCACACGGGCGAGGGTACGGAGGGACTGTTCCAGGTCGAGTCCCTCGCCTTCGATCCGCGCGACGCCCGGACCCTCTACGCCGGAACCTGGCGGCAGGCGTTCCGGACCCGCGATGGCGGCGCGACGTGGGCCCGCATCGCGGAGGGGATGGTCCTGGACGCCACGGTTTACGCGTGGGACTTCGACGCGGCGAACACGAAGGACATCTGGGTCTCGACCTGCGGCTGGGTCTACCGGACCCGCGACGGCGGCGACCGCTGGACGCGATTCAAGAACGGGTTCACGAATCGCCGCTCGCACACGATCCGCCGCGACCCGAACCGGCCCGGGGTCGTGTACGCCGCCACCGTCGGGGGCCTGCACCGGTCGCTCGACGACGGCGAGACGTGGGCGCGGGTCTCCCGTGAGTCGCTCGTCGTCACCGCGCTCGAGATCGACCGCCGCTCGGGCCGGCTCTACGTGGGCACCGAAGGAGAGGGCGTGTTCTACTCCGACGACGGGGCCGTGACTCTCAAGAGCGGCTCGGTCGGGCTCGCGGAAGGCCGCGTGTCCGATCTCGTGGCCGACCCGAACGATCCCACCCGGATGCTGTTCTTCCGCGCGTACGGCGGCGACGAAAGCGGTGTCTGGGAGGCGCAGGGCATGCGCGTGCGCCGCGTCTCGCGCGACCCGCTGCCCGCCGCCGCGTCGCTCGCGGCGTTCCGCGACGGCGACGGGAAGACCGTCCTCGTCCTTTCGTCGTCTTCCGGGGTCCGGATTTCCAGAGACGGAGGGGCGCGGTGGGCAGCGCCGGCGACGCCGCCTCCCGGCGTCCCTCTCTCGCTTTTCGGCCAGCCGTTTGTCGCGCCCGTGCTCGTCACTTCCGCCGGCGTCTTCAAGATGGCCGAGGGCGGCCGCGGGTTCCACCCGATTTCCGGGTCGCCCTCCGCGCCGATCGGCGCCGAGCTTCTGCAGGACGCCGGCGGGGCGCCGATCCTCGAGGTCCGAACCGCGGACGGGAGCTTCCGGTGGAACGGCCAGAGTTGGAACAATCGCAAGCAGGGCGTACTCAAGGGCGGCATGTTCCTGCAGGGCGGCGCCGCGACCGGGCCCGCGCCGCAGTACAGCTCGCTCGAAGACAAGGAAGGCACGCTCGTCTGGGAAGAGGGCGGGAAGCGGGTCGCCGTCAACAGTCCGAGACCGGGTCTGGCGTTGGCCACCGCCGCGGCCGCGCCCGGCGGGCGCCTCTACGTCGGCACGACCGGAGACGGGCTTTTTCTCTTGGAGCCTTAGCTGCGCACCACGGGCGTGGAAAAGCGACCGATCCTCCTAAAACCTAAGACGCGCGCAAGAAGCCCATCGTTGTAGAGACGGCTCCGTGTCTTCCGGGCGTCCCCCCCGGAACAAGGGTGCGGGATTTAGCGGCCATTCGCGACTGGCGGGAGCGTCCTCCGCACTTCCGATTCAGCGGACGTATACTGACAGTGTCCTCCTTCGTCTTCATCCGATCGGTTGCTGCCGAGACGGGCATTGGAGTTTCCCTTGCTCACTTGCCGAACACGCCTCCGACTTTCCATCGCACTGTCCATCACACGGCCACTCGCAGCTCGAGCCGCGGCGCTTCTGTTCATCGTGTGGTTGTTCGACGGAGCGGCAGCCCCGGCGGCCGTGAACTCCTGGTCCAGCCGCGGGCCTGAAGGCGGGGTTCTCTTCGCGCTGACGATCGACCCGACCAACCCGGCGATCGTGTACGCGGGAAGCCAACACGGTGGCGCCTTTCGAAGCGCCGATGGGGGTGCAACCTGGTATCCGATCAACAACGGTCTTCCTGCGTTGTACGTTCAATCAATCGTTGTCGACCCAATTGCTCCTTCCACGATTTACGCCGCATTGGGCATTCAACCTGCGGGCATTTTCAAGTCGACCAATTCCGGGACGAGCTGGGCACCCCTGAACGACGGCCTCCCCCCGAATCTTGGAGTTAGCGCTTTGCTCTTCGTGCCCTGGAACGGGCGAACGCTTTACGCCGCGGCCGAATCAGCTCTGTACAAGACGAGCAACGGTGGAGCCAGCTGGACTCGCATCGAAACGGGAATTCACGCGCCTCTCACGCTTGCGGCAGATCCTTCCACGCCAGGCACCCTTTACATCGGCACGTTCAGCTCTGGCATCTTCAAGACCGTCGACGGCGGAGCAACATGGACACCGATCAACTCTGGCTTGACTAATTTATATGTCTGGGCCATCGCCATCGATCCTTCGAATCCCGCCACGGTTTACGCGGGCACCGACGACGGTGTATTCAAGAGCACTGACCGCGGCGCCACATGGACGGACTCGAGCATCGGGATAAAGAATGTCGTCTATCCCGTGATCAACGCGATCGCGCTGGACCCGCTCACTCCGGCGACCGTCTATGCCGCTCTCTACGGGGGCGTTTACAAGAGCACAAACGGCGGTTCCAGCTGGACACTCACAGGGCTCAAGTCGCCAGTCTTCAGGCTCGCGATTCCTCCCTCCTCGCCATCCACGCTCCTGGCGGGTAGCTCGGACGGCGTCTTCAAGAGCATCGATGGAGGGAACTCCTGGACGCGCGGCTCTGGCATCAGCGCCAGGGACATTCGCACGGTTGTGATCGACCCATCCTCTCCGTCGACTCTTTACGCGGCTGATTATCTTAACGGGATGTTCAAGAGCACAGATGGAGGAGTTAGTTGGATCGCGATCAACACGGGCCTCTTCTTTGGCCAAATCTATGCTCTTGCGATTGATCCACTGTCAACTGCGACGTTGTACGCGGGAATTTACAATTTTCTCAACGGCGGTGTCTTCAAGACGATCAACGGCGGTGCGAACTGGACCCGCGTCACGCCGGACCGGCGGGAGGTTGGCTCCGTTTCGCTCGCGATCGATCCCGTTGATCCAGCCAGGATATATGCCGGAGACGACGACGGAAGCGGAAGCAGGGGTACGTCGTTGGTTGAGAAGAGCACGAATGGTGGCCAGAGTTGGGCCGGAGTGATTGTCGGGACCGGCGGTTCGGTCAACGCGATTGCGATCGATCCGAGCAACACAAGCATCGTCTACGCGGCTACCGGAGCGGGAGTTTATAAGAGCACAGATGCAGGATTAACCTGGATCAGCGTCAACACCGGGCTCGTCAAGCTGAGCATCGCCTCTCTAACGATTGACCCACACACTCCCACAACCCTCTACGCCGGCGGCGAGGGCCTGTACAAGAGTGTGAACGGAGGCGCAAGTTGGAATTCCAGCAACAACGGTATCGGATCTGGCGTCGTGAGAGGGCTTTCCATCGACCTCTCATCACCGGAGAAGCTCTACGCTGCGACGTCCGGCATCCTTGACGGTGTCCCGGGCAGCGGAGTCTTCCGTTCCGAGAACGGCGGTGCGACCTGGGTTCCACTCAACAACGGTTTGCCGAACGTCCCCGTCTACTCCATTGCGATCGATCCTTCGTTCCCGAACCGACTTTTAGCCGCCACGGGTTCCGGCGTATATGAATACACGGCAATTGAGCCATGCCTGGGCAATGCGACGACCCTTTGTCTCAACAACGGAAAGTACCGGGTCGCCACAAGATGGAGCACGGCGGACGGGCAGACGGGAGTCGGGCAAGCCGTTTCAATCGGGGCAGACAGCGGCTATTTCACGTTTTTCTCCGCGGCGAACGTCGAGATGCTGGTAAAGGTCTTGGACGGCTGCCGTATCAACGGGAAAGTCTGGACTTTCGCAGGCGGCCTGACGGACGTAAATGTCGTGATGACCGTCACAGAGACGGACACGGGTTTGGTAAAGATTTACACCAATCCCCAAGGGCGGGCATTTCAACCTATCCAAGACACCGCCGCGTTTTCATGCACTGAAACTCAGGTCCTGGCAGGGCCGCGTTCGAGCCGGAAGGGGTTTCTTGGTGTCTCGGACGGAACTGCTTTTCGCCCGAAACGCATGAGCCGCGTCACGGGTCCTCAGGTCGGCTCCCCATGTCTTGCCAATTCGACGACTCTTTGCCTGAACAACGGCCGCTTCGAAATACGTACCCAGTGGTTGGAGCGGGATGGAACGACCGGGATGGGACAGGTCGTCAAGTTGACGAGCGACACCGGGGCGTTCTGGTTCTTCAGCCCGGGGAATGTCGAAATGGCGGTCAAGGTCTTAAATGGGTGTCCGCTAAACTCGCACTACTGGACTTTCGCAGCGGGTTTGACGGATGTCGATGTATTTCTGACGGTCAGAGACACGCAGACGGGAACTCTTGAAACTTATGTGAACCCGCAGGGCACCGCGTTCCGGCCGATTCAGGATACAAATGCTTTTGCAGGTTGTCCGTAGTCGAAGCTGAACCGCCGCCCCTTCGAGATCCGTTCAGGTCCAGAATTCCCTGTTGAGTCCCCCTCTCGCCCTCATCTCACGTCTAAAAACCGCAGCATCGACCCAACTGTCACTTTCTCCCGTGCCGCCAGCCCGCCCGCGATCTCGAGGACGCTCGAGGCCGGAGCGTCGGGCCCGTAGTTGTCGCAGGGGTCGGCCTTGCAGGGCGGCGTGCCGGCGTTGACGAAGAGCACCTTTCCGTTTGCGTCGAGCCAGATCATGTCGAGCGGGATCATCGTGTTCTTCATCCAGAACTTGTGTACGCCCGCGTCGGGAAACAGAAAAAGCATCCCGCGCTTTTCCGGAAGGCTCTCCCGGTACATGAGGCCCTGCGCCTGATCCTCGGGAGTCTTCGCGAGCTCCAGGCGATAGACCGAGCCGGACGGGAACTGAACGCGAGGTCCCGCGGCGACCGAGACCGGCGAGGGAGAGGCGGACCCGGCGGAAGCCGCGGGCCCACCCGGCCGCTGGCACCCGGCGGTGCCGGCGACCCAAGACGCCAGCGCCAGGAGGAGGGCGGGTGTGGCGCCCCCCGTTCTCATGGCGCTTCGACTTCCGCCGGCTCTCCTCCCTCTTCGTAGAGGTCTTCCTTGCGGACCAGGTTGTACTTCTTCGCGTAGTAGCGGAAGGAACGGAAGGACATGCGCAGGAGCTCGGCCGCTTTGGTCTGCACGCCTTCCGAGCGGTCGAGCGCCTCCCGCATCAGGCGTTTTCCGACCGCCTCGAGATAGGCCTCCAGATTGATCCCTTCGGCGGGCAGGCTTTCGAAGTCGGGAACGCGGGTGCGTACGCCGAGTGCGATCGACTCGGGCAGGCTCGAGGCCGTGATCACCGGCCCGGCCTCGAGAGCGACCGTTCGCTCGAGCGTGTTCTCGAGCTCCCGGACGTTTCCGGGCCACGGGTACGCTTCGAGCAGCCGCATCGCTTCGGTCGAGATCTTTTTCTCCGGGATCTTCTGCTCCTTGCAGACCTTCAAGATGAAATGTGAGGTCAGGGGAGCGATGTCCTCGACGCGCGACCGCAGCGACGGCAGGACAATCGGGATCACGTTGATCCGGTAGAAGAGGTCCTCGCGGAATTTCCCTTCGCTGACGAGCTCGGTCAGGTCCTTGTTCGTCGCCGCGATGATTCGCACGTCGACGCTCGTTTCCTCGTTGCCGCCGACCTTGCGGATGACCTTCTCCTGGATCGCGCGCAGGAGCTTCACTTGCATCGTCGGAGTGGTCTCGGAGATCTCGTCCAAGAAGAGCGTCCCGTTGTCCGCTTCGGTGAACAACCCGCGCTTCTCCTTCACCGCGCCCGTGAAGGCGCCGCGCTCGTGCCCGAACAGCTCGGATTCGAGGAGTGTCTCGGGCAGTGCGCCGCAGTTGATGGAAACGAATTTCCTCTCCTTGCGGATCGACGTGTAATGGATCGCCCGGGCGATGAGCTCTTTTCCGGTCCCGCTCTCGCCGGTCAGGAGGACCGTCGAGGTGACTCTTCCGATCCGTTCGACGGTCCGGAAGATCTCCTGCATCCGCGAGCCCTTCCCGATGATGTTCGCGAAGGTGTACTTGGCGGCGAGCTCCTGCTTGAGATACACGTTCTCGTCGTGGAGCGCCTTTTCTCCGAGCGCGCGATCCACGATCATCGCGAGCTCTTCGACGTTGAACGGCTTGGCGATGTAGTCGACGGCGCCGGCCTTCATCGCTTCGATCGCGTCCGAGGTGGAGGTGTGGGCCGTGATCATGATGACCGGAGTCTTCGGGTTCTCCGCCTTGACCTTCCGCAGCAGGTCGAGCCCGTTGCCATCGGGCATCTTGATGTCGGAGAGGATCAGGTCCGGATTCGAGCGTGCGGCGCCCGCGGTGCCCTCCGCGAAGGAGGACGCGGTGATCACCTCGAAGCCGCGCTTGTGGAAGAAGATCGCCAGCATGTCGCGGATCGAGGACTCGTCGTCGACGATCAGAAGGCGCGGACCGCTCATGCGGTTCCCGTCCGGCCGTCGCGCGCGGGCCACGGCTCGATGAGCGGAGCGGCGATGGAACGCCGGTCGGCGGGCGGGGTTACGATGGCGCGACGCGGCAGGAGCACGGTCACGGTCGTGCCTTCCCCGGGGATCGATTCGGCATCAATGGCGCCTCCATGGTCTTCCACGATTCTTCGGACGATCGCCATTCCAAGCCCCGTCCCTCCGTCAAACGCCGTCGAAAACGGCGTGAACAGACGCGCGAGCTCCTCTTCACTCATACCCCGGCCGGTGTCGATGAATCGGATGCTATACCAGGCATCTTCTTCCCGACCGACGACGCGCAGGCTGCCGCCCGCGGCCATCGCGCGCACCGCGTTCTTCGCGACGTTGTACACGATTTGCCGGATCTGATCGCGGTCGCCGGAGAGCTGCGACGACGCGGGGAAGACTTCCATCTCGATCCGATGGCCGTCGGAGACCTCGTCCGAGAGCCGGAACAGGTCCATGACTTCGGAGAGGTTCACCGCGATGTCGAACTCGGCGACACGCCGCTCCTGAGGACGAACGAAGCGGAGGAAGTCTTCCAGGATCTTGGAGAGGCGGTTCGATTCCGAGACGATGATCTCCATGAGCCGCTTCTCGGCGGATCCCACGGAGAGGTCCTTCGAGAGCACCTGCACGGAGCCGGAGATCGACGCCAGCGGGTTGCGGATCTCGTGCGCGATGCCCGCCGCAAGCTCTCCGACGGCGGCGAGCTGCTCGTTAAAGCGCGCGCGCCGCTCGAGCTTCTTGATCTCGGTCAGGTCCTGAAAGAGGATCAGAGTCCCCTCTTCCTCGCCTGCGGATTCCTTCAGCACGCGCAGCGAGAACCCGACGACCCGGCGCGCGTTCTGCCGGTCGATCTCGACTTCTCCGCGGTACGTCTCGCGCCCGCGGGCGCGGCTGCGGATCTCGGTCCATTCGTTCGGGAAGACAAATCCGAAGTCGGAGATGGGCATCCCCGGGGCCGCCGCCGGGTCGATCTCGAGGAGGTCGCCTCCTGCGCGGTTCAGAAACGTGATGCGCTGGTCCGCGTCCGTAGTCATGAGCCCGGAGGACATGGTCGCGATCACGTTTCCGTGGAGGCTCTGAAGGCGCTGCAACGCGCGCTGCCGCAGCTCGAGCTCGACTCTCGCCGCGAGGAGCTTCTCGGACAGGTAGGAAACCATGAACGCGACGCCGTAAAAGCCCGCGACCGTGATGGCGAGGTTGAAGCGGATGCGGGCCGTGCTCCACTCCGAAACGGGGGCGAGCGGCGGGGGAGGGAGCACCCCGTAGGCCATGAGCTGCACCATCGCGCCGTAGAGGATCGCGGCGACGGTCGCGATGGTGACGGCGCCGGTCCGGTACAGGAGAAAGCCGCACGCGCCAATGACGACGAGATACAGGAAGTTGAAAACGGAGTCGGGGCCGCCCGAGGAGTAGACGAGGACGGTCGCGATGGCGACGTCGGCGAGGAGCTGGATGTAAGCGGAAACCCGGGGCGGGAGGCGCCTTCCGAGCGTCCAGTGAAAGAGCGCGAGCAGCACGGATGCCGCCGTGAGCGCGTAAAGGAACGTGATCTCGATGTGGATCCCGGCGCCGGCCTGGACCAGGATCGCGGAGAGCAGGATCAGGCAGAGAACGACGATCCGGATCGTCGTCAGCCAGCCGGTGGACCTCTTGAGGGAATCAGGCACGTGTTAGCCGGGGACGGGCGAACGGCGAATGGCGAAGGGCGAGATTCTGTTTGCGCCTTTCGCCCTTCGTCTCACGCCATTTGACGGAACCGGGAGCTCTTCACCCGATCTTGTTGATGAGGGTGAACATCGGCAGGTACATCGCGATGACGATGCCGCCGATGATGATCCCGAGGATGAAAATCATGACCGGCTCGAGGAGCTTGACGAGCCCGGCGACCGCGGCATCCACCTCGTCCTCGTAGAAGTCGCCGATCTTGTTCAGCATCTGGTCGAGGGCGCCGGTCTGCTCGCCGACTCCGATCATCTGGACGACCATGTTCGGGAAGATCCCCGCGTCGCGCAGCGGCTCGACGATCGTCTTGCCGCCCTCGACGGCCTTCCGGACTTCCTGGATCGCGTCCTCGACGATCGCGTTGCCCGAGGTCCGGGCGGTGATGTCGAGTGCTTCCAGGATCGGAACGCCCGAAGACGTCAGCGTCGCGAGCGTCCGGCAGAAACGTGCGACGGCGATCTTCTTCATGATCATGCCGAGCACCGGCAGCTTCAGGACGAACCCGTCAATGACTCGCCGCCCCCGGTGGGTCGCGTAATACCGCTTGAAGAGGTAGATGAAAGCGGCGATGCCGATCAGGAAGAAGATGAAGTAGCGGGCCAGAAAGTTCGAGGCGAGTATGACCATGCGGGTCGGGAACGGGAGCTCGGCTCCGAGGCTCGTGAAAAGGGCGGCGAACGTCGGAATGACCTTCAGCAGGATGACGGCGACCACGATCATCGCGATCACGATGACGGCGACCGGGTAGATCAGCGCCGACTTGACCTGCGAGGAGAGCTTGACCGACTTTTCGATGTAAACCGAGAGGCGCTGCAGGATCGTGTCGAGAATACCGCCCGCCTCGCCGGCGGCGATCATGTTCACGTACAGGTTGTTGAACGCCTTCGGGTGACGGCGCATCGCGTCGGCGAGCGTCGAGCCCGCCTCGACGTCCTGCCGGACCTGCAGGAGGATGCGCTGGAAATTCTTGTGCTCCTGCTGGTTCGCGAGGATCTCGATGCACTGCACCAGCGGGAGACCGGCATCGATCATGACCGAGAACTGGCGGGTGAAAACCGCGAGCGTTTTCGGCGGGACCTTGCGGCCGACCTTGGTGAGAGAGATCTCCTTGCCGCGCTCCCGGATGCCGGTGACGACGATGTTCTGGCGCCGCAGCGAGGCGAGCGCGACGTCCTTGGTATCGGCGGCGAGCACGCCCTCCTGGACCAGCCCCGTGCGGTTTCGGCCCTTCCAGACGTAATTCGGCATTGGTCGGCTCCTTGAGTGCCTGCTAAGCGCGCTTGCCGGCGGTTGCGGCCGGCGGAGCGACGTTCAACCCGGATCCGCGGTTGATCAGCTCCTGGAGCTCGTCCGGGTTGGACGACCGTGAGAGGGCGATCTCCAGGGTGATCAGCTTGCGGTGGAACAGCGTCGCTAAGGACTGGTTGAAGGTCTGCATCCCGAACTTCGACTGACCCGTCTGCATCATGGAGTAAACCTGGTGGATCTTGTCTTCCCGGATGAGGTTTCGGATCGCGGCGTTCGGGATCAGGATTTCCATCGCCATCGCGCGGCCCTTGCCGCTCGAGCGCTCCAGGAGCGACTGGCAGAGGATGCCTTCGAGCACAAAGGACAGCTGCGTCCGGATCTGCGTCTGCTGGTGCGCCGGAAAAACGTCGATGATGCGGTTGATCGACGAGGTCGCGGAATTCGTGTGCAGCGTCGCGAGCGTCAAATGGCCCGTCTCCGCGATTCGGAGGGCCGACTCGATTGTCTCGAGGTCGCGCATTTCGCCGACCAGCACCACGTCGGGGTCTTCGCGCAGGACGGACTTCAGCGCGTTCGGGAAGGAGTGCGTGTCGGCGTGCAGCTCGCGCTGATTGACGATGCACTTCTTGTGCGAGTGGAGAAACTCGATCGGGTCCTCGATCGTGACGATGTGAAGCTGCTTCTCTCGGTTGATCCGGTCGAGCATCGCGGCGAGCGTCGTCGTTTTCCCCGAGCCCGTCGGGCCGGTGACCAGAATCAGGCCTCGCGGCTTGTCACAGAGAAGCTCGACCACGGGAGGAAGGCCGAGCTCGCGGAACCCCAGGATCTCGTACGGGATCTGCCGGTAGACGCCGCCGACCGCGCCACGCTGAAAGAAGTTGTTCGCCCGGAATCGGGCGAGCCCTTTGACGCCGAAAGAGAAGTCGAGCTCGAGGTTCTCTTCGAAGCGGTGCTTCTGGGTGTCGGTCAGGACCGAGTAGGCGAGCTGCTTGGTCTCGGCGACGGTCAGGGGCGGATAGGGCAGCGGGATCAGCCGGCCGTCCAGGCGCACCATCGGAGGAGAATTCGTCGTGAGATGGAGGTCGGAAGCCCCCATCTCGACCATCTGCTTTAAGAGCTGATGCAGTGTGGTGTCGCCGGCCAAGTTGCCTCCACCGAATGTTTTCGACGTTGAGAGTGTCTTCCTAGTGTAAACCGGATCCGCTCCGCGGCCAAGCGGGACTGTTTAGTTTCTGAACGTTAGAACGCGGAGGCGCCGTGCCGGGGGTTCTCGAACGCGTCGGTGGCTCAAAAAGGCGGCAATGTCCGCCACTCGAATTCGTTCCGCTCGCGTGCCGGGTACGTCCTGACCGCGCCGGTCGCGGTGTCGGTCACCCTGACGGTGTATCCCACGTCAGGAAGCGTCCCTGTGAACACCTTGAACTTCTGGTTGAAGTCCCTTCCATCCAGTAGTTTGACTGCCAGAAACGATGTTGTTCGCCGAAAAGAACCAGAAGTGCCCCGTGTCTCCCGACAACGCCGTCCCGATCGCCCGAGCCGTGCGCTCCCTGCGACCGAGCGATCACGCCCTCGCCCGAAAATCCGAACCACGTCTGGGTTGGGACCGGCGAGCCCAATCCGCGCAACAACGTCATCGACGGGCACGGCGTCTACTTCTCTCCGGACGCCGGCGCGTCGTGGCGTGACCCCTCGCGGATCTCTCGATGATCGGCGCGTGGGCACCCGTGAGATAACCCGAGGTCAGTCTGGTACTCGTTCGGGCCGAGCGACGCGACCCATCCTGGAGACTCGGCCGGTGCAGGGACGGCCTCTTCGTGCACGTGGATCGGCAGCGACTCGCGATTTGTCCATGAGTCCCGGAGGTGCAGTTCGGCGGCGACGGCACGGCCGGTCTCGTCGTCCTTGTGCTTTCGGCAGGCGTTCCAGCCGGGAGATTGGGCGCGGTCCCAGGCCGCGGAACCGGCGTGCCCGGCGGAAGCAGCGGAGGAGGCAACTCCTAGAGGACGGTCTCCCGGAGGACTTCTTCGAGGGTAGTCATCCCGTCCCGGATCTTCTGGAGGCCGGCCATCCGGAGACTGACCATCCCCTCCTCGATCGCCTTTCGCTTCAATTCGATCGACGAGGCGCCGGAAAGGATCATGTCGCGGATCTCGTCGGTGAAGCTCAGGACCTCGTAGAGACCCGAGCGCCCCTTGTAGCCGCCGTTGTTGCAGCGCTCGCAGCCGCGGCCGCGTTTGATCTTGAGGTTTTTCACCTCGTCGGGGGCGAAGCCCACCTGGATCAGCATCTGGGGCGGCGTCTCGACCTCTTCGACGCAGTTCGTGCAGATGCGGCGCACGAGCCGCTGGGCGCAGATCGAGTTGATCGACGTGGCGACCAGAAACGGCTCGATGCCCATATTCATCAGACGGTTGATGGTGGACGGGGCGTCGTTCGTGTGGAGCGTCGAGAGCACGAGGTGGCCCGTCAGCGCGGCTTTGACCGCGATCTCGGCCGTTTCGAAGTCCCGGATCTCGCCGACTAGGATGATGTCCGGGTCCTGGCGCAGGAAGGAGCGCAGCGCCGACGCGAACGTCAGGCCGATCTGCTCCTTCATCTGGACCTGGTTGATGCCGGCCAGGTTGAACTCGATCGGGTCCTCGGCGGTCATGATGTTCACCGACGGCTCGTTCAAGGCCGCGATCGCGGAATAGAGCGTGTTCGTTTTTCCGGACCCCGTCGGGCCCGTGACGAGAACGATGCCAAACGGCCGGTCGATCGCGTCCTTGAACCGGCGCAGCGGCTCGGGGTCGAAGCCGAGCATCGTCATGTCGAGCTGCAGCTTCGTCTTGTCGAGCAGCCGCATGACGACTTTTTCGCCGAACTGCGCGGGGACCGTTGAAACGCGCAGGTCGAGGTCGCGGGAGCGTTCCTCGACGCGGAGGCGGATCTTGATCCGGCCGTCCTGCGGCAGCCGCTTCTCCGAGATGTCGAGCTTGGCCATGATTTTCAGGCGCGAAATGAGCGGGTCGCGCGTGCGCATCGGGAGCGCCATGATGTTGTGCAGGACCCCGTCGACGCGGAACCGAACGCGGAATTCCTTCTCGTACGGCTCGACGTGAATGTCGGAGGCGCCCGCTTTCAGGGCTTCGATGAGGATCAGGTTCGACACCTTGATGATCGGCGCGGACTCGGTCGACTTCGCGAGGTCGCCGAGGTCGATCTCCTGTCCTTCGTCCTTGACCACGTCGACGTCGGCGCCCTCGTCGAGCCCCGTGATCTCGTCCATGTTGATCTCGCCGAGGCCTACTCCGGCCATGTCGTCGGCGGTCAATGCGGAGGTCTGCATCACGTCGTCGAGATTTCCGCCCGTCGAGAAAGCGCTCGAGCTCGGCTTCGCCTTTTCCTTGAGCACGACCGAACGGGGAGTACCGTAGTGCTTCTCGATCGCCTTTCGGAGGGCGACCTCGGACGCGACGACGGGCTCGACGTTGTAGCCCGTCATGAACTTGATGTCGTCCATGGCGAACACGTTCGTCGGGTCGCCCATCGCGATAGTCAGAGTCGCGCCGGTCTTGTTGACAGGCAGGACGCCGTACTTGCGCGCGACTTCGGCCGGAACGACCTTGATGACGTTCGGGTCGATCTCGAAGCTCGCGAGATCGATCGAAGGAACGCCGAACTGCTGAGAGAGGGTCTCGGTGATCTGCGTTTCGCTGACCGCACCCACGCGGACGAGCGCTTCGCCGAGCTTGCCGCCCTCTTCCCTCTGGGATTTGAGCGCGGCTTCCAGCTGCTCCGCAGAGATCAGCTTCGCTTTGAGGAGGAGATCCCCGAGTTTGACTGCCATGTGGTGAACCCGACGATCGTAAGTCCTTCAGCCTCAGGAGTCAAAGAGAGTTCGACCGACGTCGTTCGCCGTTTCCGATTTTGCCGCAGCCAGAGCGGGATCGAAAACCCTCGCGAGCGGGCTCTTATCTTTCGATCGCGCGCAGCCGGCCGATCAGCGTCCCGACCTTCAGCTTCGAGCGGATCTGGACGGGGATACGGCGCTCGTCGTCGGTCAGCCACAGCACCAGGTTCTTCCCTTTCCCGATCAGGCTTCCGCCGGAGCTCTTCGGCTCGACGCGGATCGTGGAGAAGGTCCCGGCCGGGGTGACGAGGCGCTCGCGCCCCTGCACCTCGACCTTCAGCACGTGAGTCTCTCCGGAAAAGACCTGGAGCTCGGCCGGCGTTTCCTTGTCCAGGGAAAGCGTCCGGAGAAAATAAACCGAGGAGAGCGTATCGAGGGTCGCGTCGTTCAACGGGATCGACTTGCCCTCGTGTCGCGCCACGCCGGCCTCATAGTCGAATTCCGTGAGCTCGTCTCGCACGCGCTTGCCCTCGACCGTGTGCTTCTCGAATCGGATCGAGCGAAAGGCCCGGGGGTCTACCCAGGAGACCATGTAGTCGCGCACGAGGAAGAGCTTGGAGAGGAAATCGTTCGATACGGCGGACAGCTCGAACTTCCACGCGGGGCGGCCGGCGAGCTCTGTCGCCTGCGCGGAGAGCGTCAGCTCCCCGCCGGCGACGCCCAGGATCGTCATCGCGTACCGGAGCGTCTCGCCGATGAAGGCCGGGGGCGGGGTCTTCTCCTGAGCAAAGGCAGGGGCGCGCGTCGCGAGGAGGAGCGCGCACACCAGGATTCGATACCGCTTGAGTGCCTGAAAAGCCAGCCGAACCGCCTCTGTTCCGTCAGGGTGCCGTCAGCGTGTCGGGCACCGGGCCGCGCTCATCGCCATCGTCACGACGGCATCGATCCTGGACGCCTGATCGTAGCTCAACCACGCGCCGCGATAGGGCCGATTCCGGGCGGGGACGTTGCGCCGCGACGAGGGGGAGAAGAGCGCGAGGGTCGGCGTCCCGAGCGCGTCCGCGAGGTGCACCGGCCCGGTGTCGCCTCCCACCAAGAGAGCGGCGCGGGCGGCGACGTGCGCGAGCCCGGCGAAGTCGAGCGCGGGCAGGCGGGCGGCTTCCGGAAGGAGTTTTCCGAGCCGGCCGGCGCGGACCTCGTCGCCGGGCCCCCAGGAAATGACCGGAAAGATCGCCGCCCGATCCAGGAGCCGGCGCGCGAGATCGGCATACTCCTCCTCCCCCCACGACTTCTCCGGCCGGCTCGCGCCGGGATGAAAGAGCGCGAAGGGAGAGGGGAGAGATGAGACGAACCGGTCCGCCTCTTCCCGCGGGACCGCGAGCAGGTAGCTCGCGTCGGGGGCGCGTGCCGCGACCGGGATTCCGAGCGGCGCCAGCAGCGAGAGGTTCTGATCCACGACGTGCTCGACGCCCGGGTCGAGCGTGACCGGGCGATCGACGAGGACGGAGGACGTTCTCTCCCGGCGATCGCCGGCCGCGAGGCTCACGATCGGGGCGCCGGCCAGCCGCGCGACGAGCGCCGACTTCCAGAGCCCCTGCGCGTCCACGACCGCGTCCGCGGAAAATCCGCGCAGCGCGGTGCGCAGCCGCCGGATCTCCGTGCGGCTCTGGACGGAGAGGGGAGCGCGCCGCCACTTTTTCGTCTCAGCGGGGAAGACGGCCGAGATTCCCGGGTGCGGTTCGAGGAGCCCGGCGTAGGCGCGCTCGACGACCCATCCGACCGAGACGCCCGCCCGATGCGCGTTCTCAGCCAGAGGCAACGCGTGGACGATGTCTCCCAGGGCGGAGAGCCGCACGATCAGGATTCGGCGTGGCGGGGAGTCCTGCGTCGCGTGCCGGGAGTCGGGAACCGGGAATCGGGAATCGGCCGGAGCGGTCAAGACTTGGCGGCCGCGCGGATCCGGTGGAGCAGAGCTGTCGTCGCGTGGTCCTTCGGATCGCCGACGACGACCGTCCTTCCCCCGTACGCGGCGACCACCTGTCGCTCGGGCACCGTTTCCGGCGTGTAGTCGGTCCCCTTCGCGTGAACTTCGGGACGAAGCGCCGCGATCAGGTCTGCGGGCGAGTCCTCGTCGAAGAGGATGACCGCGTCGACGAAACGGAGCGCCGCGACAATTTCCGCGCGCTCGCTCTCGGGAACGATCGGCCGCCCCGCGCCTTTTGCCCGGCGCACGGACGCATCCGAGTTGACGGCGACGACGAGCACGTCGCCTTCTCCCCGAGCCCCCTGCAGGTAGCGCACGTGTCCCGCGTGCAGGAGGTCGAAGGCGCCGTTTGCGAACACGATCCGCCGGCCCGCTTTCCGATGCGCGTCGATGCGCGCGGAAAGTTCCTCGCGGAACAGAATCGGAGCGGAGACGACTCGGGACGGCTCCGAATCGATTCCCCTTTCCGGATTCCAACTTTTCATTTAGTGGACCACGGAGTACCGCGGCCGTCTCGCTCGCGCTGGTGGCTCGGCTCCCGCGTCTCCGTCCCTCATCCGAGGATCTCCCGGTCGCTCGCCATCGCTCGCGAGATCTCCTCCCGCGTCACGGTCGCCGTTCCCATCTTCATCACGACCACGCCTCCGGCAAAATTCGCGAGCACGGCCGCCTCGAGCGGGGTCGCGCCCGCCGCGAGCGCGAGCGAGAAGGTCGCGAGGACCGTGTCGCCCGCGCCGGTGACGTCCGCAACCTGGTCGGTCCCGTGAACCGGAATGATCGAAGGAGACGCGTCGCCCGTGAACAGCGCCATCCCGCGCGAGCCGCGCGTCACGAGGATCGTCCGGCACGCGATCGTCCGCCGCAGCGCCGCGCCCGCCCTCGCGAGGGCCTCGGCCGAATCGCCGAGCTCAAACCCCACGCACTCTTCGATCTCCTCCTCGTTTGGAGTGACCGCATCGACGTCGGCGTACTGCGAGAGAGCGTGCCGGGAGTCCACCAGGATCGGTGCGCCCGCCGCGAGCGCGTCTCTCAGGACGCCGACCGCAGCGGGCGAGATCGCCCCGTAGCCGTAGTCGGAAAGGATCGCCGCATCGGCCGTTGCGGCGAGAGCCGGAAGGCGGTCGAGGAGAGCCCGGGTTCCGGGCGAGCCCGGCGGGAGAAATCCTTCGCGGTCGTAGCGGACGATCTGCTGCTTGATCGCATGCGGGGCGCCGCCCAGGATCCTCGTCTTGGTAGGAGTCGTGTATCCGGCAGCCTCGAGGAGGCCCGCGGTGTCGATGCCGCGGTCTTCCAGGATCCGCTTGAGTGCCCGTCCCTCCTCGTCCTCTCCCACCACCCCGACGGGGACAGGCACTCCGCCCAGAGCGCGCACGTTCGCCGCGGTGTTGCCGGCGCCGCCCGGCAGGTTCTCCTCTTTCGAGAAACGCAGAATGAGCACGGGGGCTTCGCGGCTGACCCGCTTCGGATGTCCGTAGACGAAACGGTCGAGGACGTAGTCGCCGGCGACCGCGAGGCGCCGCCCGGAGAATCCGGCGAGCACGCTCTCCAACCGCTCGCGGGACACGCGCGGAGTCACCGCCACGGCCGCTCGAATCGCAAAGTCTTCAATTCGTCAGGATTATAATTACCGCGGTTCCAGGAGGCCCATGCTCGACTCCCAGGTGCTGGTCTTGAATCGCGTTTTCCAGGCGGTGCAGGTCACCACCGTCCGGAAAGCGTTCTCCCTCTTCTACAAGGGGCACGTGCGCGCGGTGCTGCCGGATTACAGCACCTGGGAATTCCACAACTGGTGCGACATCCCCGTGCAGCCGTGCGATGAGGTCGTCCTGACTCCCTCCTCGAGGATCCGGGTGCCGCGCGTCGTCGCGCTCAAGGATTTCGACCGGCTGCCGCGCCAGGACGTGAAGTTTTCCCGCCACAACATCTACCTCCGCGACGGGAGCCGCTGCCAGTACTGCGGCCACAAGTTCTCTTCCGCGGAGCTCTCTCTGGATCACGTGGTTCCGCTCTCGCGCGGCGGGATGTCGAGCTGGGAGAACGTCGTTTGCGCGTGCCTCGCCTGCAACGTCCGGAAAGGCAACCGCACGCCGCATGAAGCCGGGATCAAGCTCATCCAGACGCCGCGCAAGCCCCGCTGGCACCCGGTCGGCCACTTCGGCGCGAGCAAGTTCCACCCCGCGTGGAGGAACTTTCTCGACGTGGCTTACTGGAACATGGAGCTCAAGTAGGTCTCAGCCAGGCCGTAAGGGGTGAGGCGTGAGGGGTGAGGGGTGAGACGCAGAAAGAAATTCGGGGCTCCGGTTTAACCCCTCACCCCTAACGCCTCTACGGCGCGCAGCACGGTTTCGGGAGGGATCAGCCGCAGGCACTCGTGCGCGTACGGACAATCCTTCAGGAAACAGGGCGAACAGAAGACATATCGGTCGAGAACGCGGGACGGGGAGCCCACTGGTCCGGTGCGGCCCGGGTCGGTCGGTCCGAAGAGCGCGACGACCGGGGTCCCGACGGCGGCCGCCAGGTGCATCGGCCCGGAATCGTTCGTGACCGCGACGCGCGCGCGGGCGAGAAGCGCCGCGAGCCCGAGAGGATCCAGGTCCGCCCCGAGCACCGGCACGGCGAATCCTGCGGCAAGGACCGCTTCCGCGGCGATCGCCTCCTCTCCCGGGCCGATCACGATGCCGGCGGCCGCGCCCGAATCGCGCAGGAGGGCGGCGAGACGCCCCCAGTGGGCCGCGGGCCATCTCTTGGTCCAAGCAAACGCGGCGCCGGGGGCGAGCAGAATCGAACCCTCTCGCGGCAGACCGGCGGAGGAGAGCGCCGCGTCCGCGAGAGTGACGGCGAATTCCGGCAGCGGAAGCCGGGGCGGGGAGAAATCGGGAGCGATCCCGTCGGCCTCGAGAAGCGAGTCGTAATCCCGCAGCTGGTGCGACGTCCCGGACGGCGGCGGCAGCGCGCGCGTCAGAAGAGCGCGGCGGCCGTCCGTCGCGAACCCGGCCCTTTCGGGAATCGCCGCGAGAAAGGGTGCGAAGGCCGACCGCAAGGAGTTCGGGAGCAGCCACGCCGAGGCGAGAGACCGCCGCCGCAGGGCGACGGCATCAGCCAGGACGCTCGAACGGCGTTCGAGCACCTCGACTCCCGGCAGGGCTCCGAGAATCGCTCCGGGACCCCGTTTCGCGAGCACGGTGATCGAAGCGCCGGGCCGAGCGGACTGAAGCGCCCGCACGAACGGGATTGCCATCACGGCGTCCCCCAGCCAGTTGGGCGCAACGATCAGAATAGACATGAAGGCTTTCGCATTTTCTTCCGCTCAACGCTCAAGGGCACGCCTGACGTCACGCCTCGCCGGCCGGACGGGTGCGCCACCGGTTGTGGATCCACAGCCATGCCTCGGGCGCGCGGCGGACGGCGGCCTCGGTGATGGCCATGTAACGGGCCGTAGCGAGGCGGACGCGCTCCTCCCGTGTCGGCGCCGCCTCGAACTCGGACGCGAGGATGGGCTCCTGGAACTCGAGACGGTAGCGTCCGGACCCGAGCGGCCATGCGAAGGCCGGCACGATCGCGGCGTCGGTCTTCATCTGGAGCAGAGCGAGGGAAGGAGACGTCGCGGCGAGTCTCCCGAAAAACGGGACGAACACCCCTTCGCCGGGAAGGACGTTCTGGTCGATCAGGATCGCGACGGTGCGCCCTTCTCTCAACGCCCGAAGGATCTCCCGCGCCGCTTCCTTCTTCCGGATGATCCTGTTTCCGAACCGGGTCCGGCGGCTGGTCAGCTCCCCTTCGAGCAGAGCGTTATCGAGCGGGCGCGCGACCGATGAAATCGGCTCGCCGAGCATCCCGGCACGCAGCGCGCCGAGCTCCCAGCTTCCGAAGTGCGCTGACAGGAGGAAGACGCCCTTGCCGCGCGCCCGCGCGGCGTCGAGGTGCTCGCGACCGTCAACGGCGATGCGCTCCTCGATCTCTTCCCGGGAAAACCGGAGCGAGTCGAGGAACTCGAGGAACACCGTCCCGAAGTTCTCGACACTCCGCCGCGCGAGAGAAGCGATCTCTCCGGCCAGGAGATCCGGGAACGCGGAGGAGAGGTTCGCCTCGAGAATCCGCCGGCGCGACGGCGCAAGAGAGACATAGAGGCGAGCGAGGCGGGCGCCGGCGCGCGAGGCGGTCTCGGGCCCGCGGCGGGAGAGCCACCCCGCCGCCGCCGCGAACACGGTGTGCTCGATGCGGTCTCGCGCGGCCGACCGGCCACGGCGGCGCGTTGCGACCGGGGGCGGTTTGTCTGCGTCCGCGCCGGGAGGCGCAACGTCGCGAGGCGTCTTACTCAAGGTTGGGTCTCGCCGCGCGCGGAGCTCTCTGTCTCTGCGTCGCCGACGAACAGCCGCGTCTCCAGCCACGGATAGAACGCGGGCTCGTTCAGCTCGACCACCAGCCGGAGGGTCAGAATCGGGATTGAAAGCCTCCCCGCGAGCTTGACCGCGTCCTTCTCCGTCGTGACGACCGGGGCGCCTCCCGCCCGATGCACTGAACTTTCGATCCGCCGGACGTCCGCGTCCGTGTAGCGGTGATGGTCGGAGAACACGAGCCAGTCCGCGGGCTCGATCCCGATCGCCGAGAGGCTCTCGAGAAACGAAGCGGGCCGCGCGATGCCGCAGATGGCGAGGCATCGGCCGGGTTTTAAGGCCGGCTCGCCCGAATCTCCCGTCAGGCCGCCGGCGAGGATCCGCGCGGTGAACACGGGCGCGTGCGGGTTCTCTCGCGCGACCAGTGAGAGCACGTCGGAAGAGGGTCGGCCGGCCGACGCCCTCGTGAACACGATGGCGTCGGCGCGTCCGAGCGCCGACAGCGGCTCCCGGAGCCGGCCGAGAGGAGGGTATTTGCCGCCGCCGAACGGATCGGCGGCGTCGAGCAGTAGAAGGTCGATGTCCCGCCGTACGGAGAGGTGCTGGAACCCGTCGTCCAGGATGAAGACGTCCGGTGCGAACTCCTCTGCGGCGCGGGCGGCGTCCGCCCGGCGGGGAGCCACGACGACGATCGCGCCGGGCAGCCGCCCCGCGGCCAGGACCGGCTCGTCGCCTCCCTCGTCGGGCCCGACGAGCGGACCCGCACCGGATGACACGACGACGACCTCGCGGGAGCGCCGGCCGTATCCCCTCGAGAGAATCGCCGGCCGGCGCCCCTCCGAGAGAAACCGCTCCGCCAGGTGCAGCACGAAGGGTGTCTTTCCCGTGCCTCCGACCGTCAGGTTGCCCACCGAGACGACCGGCCTCGAGAGCCGGACGGAGGGCGAGCGACCCGACGCGTATCGCCGGGCACGCGCTTCGAGGATCCCGTCGTAGAGCGCCGACAGCGGTCTCATGGAGAGGTGGCCTGCCCCGCCGCCGGCTCGAGAAGCGGGAGGACCAGCTCCACGGTCCGCGCCACGGCCCCGCGGCTGGCGACGACGGCCCGGCTGGCCGCTTCGCCCCGGCGGGCGAGCCCGTCGGGGTCCGAGAACGCCGCCGCAATGGCCCGCGAGAGCCCCGCCGCGTCGGGAACGACCTCGAGAATCTCGAGCGAGATTCCGTCACGGACGACGTCCGCGAAGTTGCCCGTATGCGGGCCGACGATCACGGGGACTCCGGCCGCCCAGGCTTCGATCGGATTGTGTCCGCCGGTCGGGATGAGGCTCCCCCCGATGAATGCGAGACGGGCTTCGCGGTAGAGCGAGGAGAGCTCCCCGATCGAATCCAGGAGATACACCTCACCGTTCGAAGCGAAGGCCGCACCGGCTGGAACGGAGCGGCGGAGCACGGTGTGACCCGAGGCGGAGACGAGCGCGGCGACCGTGTCGAACCGCTCGGGCCGGCGGGGCGCGAGGACCAGAAACGGCCGGTGCCCGGGAGTCATGCTCCGCCACGCGGCGAGGACGATTTCCTCCTCGCCCGGGCCGGTCGACGCGGCGACGAACACGGGCCGCCCCCCAGCGGCGTCAGCGAGCCGAAGGGCGTCGGCAAACGGAGGCGCGGCGGGAAGGTCGTATTTGACGTTGCCGGTCACGAACACCCGGTCCGCGCGGGCGCCGAGCCGTTCGACTCGCGCGGCGTCTTCGCGGGTCTGCATCGCGAAGAGCGCCACCCGGGACAGCACGCGGGAGAAGGCGCGACCGGCCAGCCGGTAACGGGAAAAGGACCGCTCCGAGACGCGGCCGTTGACGAGCGCCACCGGAATGTTGCGACGCGCCGCGCGATCCAGAAACAGCGGCCAGATCTCCGTCTCGGTCAGGAGGATGAGCCCGGGCCGAACCGCCTCGAGCGCCCGCTCGACTGGAACTGCGAAGTCCAGGGGGAAGGCGAAGGAGGCCACTTTTGCCGGAAGCGACCTCCGGGCCATTTCCGCGCCGGCGGCGGTCGTGACGGAAAGTCCGAGGCGCCGGCCGGGCCTCTTTCTGGCGAGCTCCGCCAGCAGGTTGCGGGCGACCCCGACTTCGCCGACGGAAACCGCGTGGACCCAGATTCCCCCGTCCAGATCCGGCCAGGATCGCAACCCGAGGCGCCCCTTCAGGTCTCCCATTTTTCGGAGCCCGAGGGCGGACCGCAGGAGAGCCCAGGGGGCGTAAATGACGAGGGCGAGGATAGAAAGCGCGCGATAGAGGAGCAAGGTTTGAAGATTAGCCTACCGGTTCGACGAAGGACGAAGGACGAAGGACGAAGGAGAAAGGGCCAAGGGCAAGGCGGTCGGCCTACGGCGAAGGGCCAATGGCGATGGCCCGGGGGGGATGGTGAAGCCGGGAAGGGTCGGATCCTGTTTTGAGAGGCGCAATGGGACCCGATCACAGCCGGGGTTGGGGCTCTCGTCCCCGTTCGCCCTTCGGTTTCGCCATTCCCCCTCCTCCCGGCCTTTCGCCCTTCCACTTTTTCCCTTACACTCCAACGAGTTATGTCCTGGAGAAAACCCCCAACGGGCGGCGGCGGCGATCCGTATAAACCGCCGATGGAGCTCGTTTACAGCGAAGTGCGCCGCCGGCAGGAATCGGAGGAGCTGTCCGACCGCGATCTGGCCCTGGCCGCCCGCTCCGGAGACATGGTGTCTTTCGAGGCGCTGGTCACGCGCAAGACGCCGGCCGTGGTGTCGGTCGCGCGGAGGATCGTCTCGGATCCCGAAGACGCCCGCGACGTCGCCCAGATGGTTTTTCTTCGCGTCTGGGAGCAGCTCGAACGTTATGACGCGACTTACTCGTTCAACACCTGGATCTACCGCATCACCACGAATCTCTCGATCGACTTCCTCCGCAGCTCCCGGAGCCGGGAGAAGGCGCATGGTGCGACCCTCCACCTGGTCCGCCAGCGGGAAGAGGCGACGGGCGGCGAAACCTCCCGCGCCGCCGAGGACGACGAGATGGCGCGGCTCTTCCGGGAGGCGAGCGAGCGGCTGACCGGCAAGCAGAAGGCCGCGTTCGTGCTCCGGGAGATGGAAGACAAGGACACCGACGAGATCGCCCGCATCCTCGGGTGCGGCGAGTCCACGGTCCGCAATCACCTCTTTAACGCGCGCCGCATCCTCCGTAAGGAAATCGAGAAGATCTGCCCCGGATTTCTCCGCGCCCGCCGCGGGACGGGCCCGAAGAAAAAGGGAAAGCCGTGACCGGTCTCTGCAATGGGACGCGGACCCGGTTCGACGGGTACCTCGACGAATCGCTCTCGCGCGAGGAGCGGTCCGCCGTCCGCGAGCACCTCGCCGAATGCGCAGCCTGCCGGCGGGAAGCGTCGGAGCTCGATCCGGCGCTCCTCTTCGCGACTCTCCCGGCCGAGCGCGTCTCGGACGCGGACGCCGCGCGGATCTTGGACGGCGTTCGCGCCGGGATCGCGCTGAAGACGGCGGAGCGCCGCGTCCGGCCCGCGCCACGGCACGGAAAGCGGATTGGAGCGACGGCGGCCGCGGTCGCGGCGGCCGTGTTGATTGCGGTGACGCTTTCGAGTCCCTCTCCCGGACGCCTCGAGCTCGCGCGCGGAGCGGCCTTACCGGCGCCCGCGCCTTCGTCGGCGCTCGCGGCCGGCCCGGAGGGACGCTCGCTCCCGTCAAACGCGGCCCCGTCAAACGCGGCGGCCGCCGCGGCGGGCACGTCAGCTGACTCAACGGCCGCAGGGGATCCGGCAGCGGCAGCGGGAGCGATAGCGATAGGAAGTCCCACGGCAACCGCGCGTCCGTTCTCTCCGTTTGCGGAAGCCAGCGCGCCCGGTCGACAGCGACAGAAGGTTCCTGCCGACGCGACCATCTATGACTGGAACCCGGGCGGCGGACAGCCGCGCGTGGTCTGGATCGTGGACCGGTCGCTCGACATTTGATTTGACGGAAACGGGACGACGGGCGGCGAGGTCTCTCCGGGGAATGCGCCGGAAGCCATAAGAGCCTCCCGACGTTTACGGCCCCGTCGTTTCGCCACCGGGCGGAAGCCGGGTTTTTTTGCGTGAGAAAAAAGACTGCCTCCTTCGCGGCCCTCGTGGCCTTCGCGCTCGTCGCGTTTCCGCTCCTCGCGGCGGAGGAGGCCTCCGTCCGCGTGTTCGTCCTGAAGTACAAGCGCATCGAGGAAGCCGCGCTCCTGATCCGTCCGCATCTCTCGGAGGCCGCGTCGATCACCCTGACGTCCCGGTTGAATGCGATGACGATCACGGACCGCGAGTCGAACCTCAAGATCGTCGCGAAAGTCCTCGCGGAATTCGACTCGCCTCCGCGCGGCTTCAACTTCGCCGTGAAGCTAGTCCGGGCCCGCGCCGACGTTCCGGCGGGGTCAATGGCCGCCGAGATCGGCGGCCTCGGGGCGAAACTGAAGTCGATGTTCCAGTTCAACGACTACACCCTGATCGATTCCGCGCTCATCCGGGGCACCGAAGGACGGCCCGTGTCCTACCGGCTCGGAGAGGAATACGTGCTCACGTTTTCGATCGGGCCGGTCGGGACGGGTGACGAGCTCCTGCTGTCGCCGATCTCTCTTTCGCGGCTGAAGAAGAACGAGCAGGGGCGCACGGTGCCCGTGCCGCTGTACCGCGCCTCGGTGCCCGTCTCGCTCAACCAGACCCTCGTGCTCGGCGCCTCGAGAGACGAGGCGTCGAAGAACGCCTTGATCCTGATCCTGCTCGTCCAGGAAGCCGCCCATCCGGGCTCGACCGGGGGCAAGACCGTTGAGAAGAGGTGAAGAGGTGAAGAGGTGAGGAGGTGAGCAGGTAATGCCGCAGTTTTCGATCAAGGCCGGGTGGCCGGACGGGAGCGTCGGAGACGAGGCGGTCCTCGCGGCGGACGCGGGAGCGGCGCGATCTGAGATCGAACGCCGCGGCGGCCACGTGTTCGAAGTCACCCGACAGGGCGGCCTCTCGCTCGCGAGCCGCACCGCGCGCAAGTCCCGCGGCAGGGTCAAGATGCGCGACTTCCTCCTCTTCAACCAGGAAATGATCGCGCTCCTGAAAGCCGGCCTCCCGGTCGTGCACTCGTTCGAGATCCTTTTAGAGCGCCAGGAGAGCCCGACGCTGCGCCGCGTCCTGACCGACGTGCGAGACCGCGTGAACTCCGGCGCCTCGCTCTCGGACGCGTTCGCCGCGCAGGGCGACACCTTCCCGAGGCTCTACTGGACGTCGCTGAAGGCGGGAGAGAAGAGCGGCGAGATCGAGACGGTCCTGCGCCGGTACCTCTCCTACCAGAAGACCGTTATGGGGCTCGCGCGGAAGGTGGTCTCGACCCTCGTCTATCCGGCGATCCTGATCGTGCTTTCGGTCGTGCTGATCGGGATCCTGATGACATTCGTGATCCCCCGGTTCTCGGAGTTCTTCGGCGATTTCGGGGCCGAGCTTCCCCTTTTGACCCAGGTCGTGATCGGGATCGCCACGTTTCTCCGGCGCAACGTCCTGTTCATCACCGGCGGGCTCGTCGTCGGGGGCTTCTTCGTCTTTCGCTGGTTTAAGTCCGAATCGGGCCGGGAGACCCGGGATGCGGTGCTCCTCCGGGTCCCGGTGGTGGGCGGAATCATGCGTCGCTTCGCGATCAGCCAGTTCACCCGCAGCCTCGCCACGCTGCTCGGAGGCGGGACGCCTCTGGTCCCCGCGCTCGAAAACTCCTCCGACGCGATCGGCAACCGGTTCGTGTCGCGACGGGTCCACGACGTCGTCGCGCGCGTCCGCGAGGGGGGCGAGCTCTGGCGCAGCCTCGAGCTGACGGGCATCTTCACCAACCTGACCCTGGAGATGATCAAGGTCGGCGAGGAATCGGGCGCGCTCGAGGAAATGTTGACGTCGGTTTCCGACTTCTACGACGAGGAGATCGACATGCTGCTCGCGAGGGTAATCTCCTTCGTCGAGCCGGCGATCTTAGTCGGCATGGGGTTCGTCATCATGACGATCCTCCTGTCGGTGTACCTGCCGATCTTCCGGATCATGTCGCAGATCAAGGGGTGAGCATGGCCAAGCAATATTCGGACGGGACGGTGGTCGCGGCGCCGGAGACTGATTCGGCGGCTCTCGCGGCGCGCCTCGGCCTGCCCTATGTGAACCTCGCTCTCTTCCGGGTGGATCCGGACCTCTTCCGGTCCGTCCCGGTCGAGTGGATGCTGCGGTACGAGTTCGTCCCCGAGTCGCGCACGGAAAAGTCGATGACGATCATCTGCGCCGACCCGACCGACGTCGTGCGCCTGGACGAGCTCGAGCTCTTGATCGGCGTTCCGGTGCGTCTCAAGGTCGGGAGCCGGACCGCGATCCACGACATCCTCCAGAAGAGCGAATCGTCGCAGCGCGTGCTCGACGAGGCGACCGAAGACTTCCGGATGCAGCTGGTTTCGGAGGACGAGGACGGAGAAGAGACGCTCACGATCGACCGGATCACGCAGGACGCGTCTCCGATCATCAAGCTCGTCGACTCGATCCTGTTCAACGCGATCCAGCGGCGCGCTTCGGACATCCACATCGAGACGCAGGAAAACGTGGTCCTGATCAAGTATCGCATCGACGGCGTGCTGTACCAGGCGATGGATCCGATCGACAAGCGCCACCACGGCACGATCATTTCGCGCATCAAGGTCATGTCCGAGCTCGACATCGCGGAGAAGCGCATTCCCCAGGACGGCCGGTTCAAGCTGCGGGTTCGCGGCCGGACGATCGACTTCCGCGTCTCGATCATGCCGACGGTTCATGGCGAGGACGCGGTCATCCGGATCCTTGACAAGGAGTCCGCCAACGCCGAGTTCAAGAGCCTCAATCTCGAGGTCCTCGGGTTCGACGCGGAGACGAAGAAGAAGCTCCGCAAGTTCATCCGCGAGCCCTACGGCATGGTGCTCGTCACGGGCCCGACGGGCTCGGGCAAGACGACGACCCTGTACGCCTGTCTCTCCGAGATCCAGTCGGTCGAGGACAAGATCGTGACGATCGAGGACCCTGTCGAGTACCAGCTCCGCGGCATCACGCAGATCCCCGTCAACGAGAAGAAGGGCCTGACCTTCGCGCGCGGGCTGCGTTCGATCCTCCGCCACGACCCCGACAAGATCATGGTCGGGGAGATCCGCGACGAGGAGACGGCGCAGATTGCGGTGCAGTCCGCTCTGACCGGACACCTGGTCTTCACGACCGTGCACGCGAACAACGTCGTGGACGTGCTCGGCCGTTTCCTCAACATGAAGGTCGACCTCTACAACTTCGTCTCTGCGCTGAACTGCATCCTCGCGCAGCGGCTCGTCCGCAAGATCTGCACGCACTGCCGCGAGGTCGCCACGATCACCGCGGACGACATCCGCGAGGCGGGGATCGATCCCGCTGTCGCGGCGGGTTACACGTTCTACGAGGGACGGGGATGTCTCGAGTGCGACGGCACCGGGTTTCACGGCCGGATGGCGATCGCGGAGCTCCTCGACCTGTCGGACCGGATCCGCGGGCTCATCCTCGAGCGGCGGTCCGCGGCGGAGATCAAGAAGGCGGCGAAGGACGAAGGGATGGCGTTCCTGCGGGACGCAGCGCTCGCGAAGGTCTTCGAAGGCTGGACGACCTTGAAAGAGATCAACAAGGTCACGTTCGTCGACTGATGCGCCTTCCGTTCGTCCGCCCCGTCGTGCCCCCGCACGTGTTCTGCCTGCTGGCGGACGGGGTCACCTATGCCAGCGTCCGCAGGGACCCTCCGCGCGGATTCGCGCAGTCGCGGCATTTTCCCTACCCTCCGAACACGCTCGGCGCATCCGCGGCGGGCACGCCGCTCTTTTCACGCGAGGCGATCGGGCAGGCCGTCGACGCGGGCCGCCGGCTGTCGGACCGGCTGACCCGCGCGTCGGTTCTCTTTCCGGATTCCTGGGCCCGCATGCTCGCGATCGAAGTGGAGTCCGTGCCGGATTCGCCCGCCGCCGCGCGGGAGATGGTCCTCTGGAAGATCCGCAAGCTGCTCCCCGGCGTGACGACCGACCTCCACATCGTGTTCCGGGAGATGACGCCCGTCGGAGCAGCGCGGCGCCTTCTCGTTGCGGCCGCGCCCGCCGAGACACTCCGTTCGATCGAGCAGGCGTTCGAGGCGGCGGGTGTGCGCGTCGGGGCGCTGGCCCCCGCCTCACTCGCGCTCTTCGAAGGCCTGTCGCCGTTTCTCTCCTCGCGCGCGGCGGGGGACTACGCGCTACTGCACCGCACCGCGGACTCGTTCGTGTTCCTCGTAGCGAGCGACGGCGCGCCGATCTTCTTCCGTCAGCGGCCGGCTGACGAGGAGGACGGCGAGCACGAGCAGGAGGTGCGCCTCTCGCTCTCCTACTACGCCGAAAAGCTCAAGGGGAAAGGCCTGTCGGCCGTTTACGTCCACGACGCCCGGGGAGGAGAGCCCCTGAAGGCGGAGTCGCTGCCGGTTCCGGTGCAGTTCCTCCGCGGGCGCCTCCTCGGCGGTGACGCGACGTTCGACGAGCGGCTCGCCGCGCGTCCCGAACTTCTCGCCGCCTTCGCGGCCGTGTACGGGAGGAGCTGATGCTCCGGCACCTCGATTTCGCCCGCCGCCCGTTCCGCGACGAACGCCCGTTTCTCTTCGGCGCCGCGCTCGCCTTCGGACTCGCCGCCATCCTGCTCATCGCGAACGTCCGCCAATACGCGGAGTTCCACCGATCGAGCGAAGGGACAGCTCGGCAGATCCAGTCCCTGGAGGCACGCCGCGACCGGGCGGACCGCGACGCCTCTGCTTCCCGCGCGGCGCTCAACAACTACAGGGTCTCGAACCTGGCGCGCGAAAGCCGCGGGCTCCTGAAACTCGTGTCGGAGCGGCGGTTCTCCTGGAGCGCTCTTCTCGCGCGCCTCGAGCGTGTGCTGCCCCCGGACGTGAGGCTGACGAGACTCACCCCGAGGTTCTCCGAGACCGGCGAAACGACACTCGACTGCTCGATGCTCGGCAAGAGCCCGGACGCGGTGGTCAGGACGCTGACCGCGCTTTCGCGGGATCCCGGCTTTGCCGCGGTCGAGCTGCGCAGCGAAGCCCCGCCGGGCAAGGACGCGGGCGCGCCGGAAGGTTACGGATTTCAGCTTTACCTGAAGTACGGTACGCCGGGAGAGGCGCCATGAAGCTCTCGAGCCGCCGCGCGCAGATCCTGATCGTCGCGATCCTGCTCCTCGCCGGAAACCTGGGGTTCTATCTCTGGTACCGCGCTACGGTCCAGGACCGCAAAGACGCCATGGAAGCGCGCCGCACCGCGCTGACGCGCGATGTGGACGCTCGGGAGCAGGAAGCCAGGAGGCTGGGCGCGCAAAGGGACCGCCTGTCTTCGGTCTCCTCCGCGATCGAGGAGTTCTACGGGAAGCGCATCGGCCCGAGCCGCGACACGCTGGCGCCGGTCGTCGCCGAGATTCATCTCCTCCTTCAGCGCGCCGGAATACTTCCGACCGAGATGTCCTACATGACCCAGAAGATGGCGGAGCTGCCGCTGTCCCAGATGATCATCACCTTTTCGTTCCGCAACGACTACGCGCGTTTCAAGCAGCTCTTGAGCTCGATCGAGACTGACCGAAGATGGGTCGTCATCCGCGAGGTCGGGCTTTCGCGGGATCCGGAACTGCCGGGCGGCGTTCTGGTCCACATGGCGCTCGCCACGTACTTCGCCACCGAGGACGCGGTTCCCGAGGCTCCGCCGGCGGTCGCCGCGCGAGCGATCTCCGGGGCCGCGAGGCGGCGCCCGTGAGCTTTTCCTTCGGAAGCCGCAGGCAGCTGATCGTGCTCGCGCTCGCCGCCGTCTTTCTGATCGGCGTCATCCGCTGGCGCTCGGCGCCTTCCGCGGCCGATACACCCTCCCCGGCGGGTGCCCGCGCGACGGGGAAGTCCCCGGCGGCTGGATCGCCGGACGAAGACCGGCCGGCAGCGTCGGGACCGCGGACGCGCGGCAAAGAGGCGAAGGCCGCGACCCCTGAGGATGTTCAGATCATCACGACGAAGGACCTCGACCCGCAGCGCGGGCGGCGCGACGCCCAGGGGTCACGCAATCTTTTCGACCTGCGGGCGCCGACTCCGATTCCCCCTCCCACTCCAACGCCGGCGCCTCCGCCCCCGCCTCCGCCAGGGAGCGCCGCGTTCGTCGGCCCGCTCCCGCCTCCGCCGCCGACCCCGACCCCGACGCCGCCGGAGATCTCGTTCAAGTTCATCGGGACGTTCGGTCCGAAGGATCGGCCCTTTGCGGTTCTGGTCGCCGGAGACCAGATCGTCAATGCCCGGGCCGGCGAGGTTGTGTTCGACCGTTTCATCGTGCGGCGAGTCGGGTACGAGTCGGTGGACGTCGGCTTCGTGGGATTCGCGCCCTCGCAGACCCGGCGCATTGGAATCGCGCCATGACCCGGATCTGTATCTGGAACTCTCGAAAGGTGGCCCGATGAAGTTCGCACAGAAGTTCGGAGTCCTCGTTCTCATCTCTCTCTCGACGGCGTGCGCGAGCTCGCGGGCGTTTCGCGAGGCGAAAGAGGAGGAGGACGCCTCCCACTGGGACATCGCGGTCATGAAGTACGGCCAGGCGCTCGAGGCCGAGCCGAACAACAGCCGCTACAAGATCTCCCTGTTGAACGCGCGCCGGAGAGCTTCGCAGGCGCACTTCGAGCGGGGCAAGATCTATCGGAGCTCCGGACACGCCGACCTCGCGGTCGTTGAGCTGCAGCTGACGCTGGCCCTGGACCCCACGAACCACTACGCGGAGCTCGAGCTCGTCAAGGCGAGGGAAGAGGCGACGCGCCAGGCGGCCGAGCGGGACGGCGAGACCCGGATCCAGGGGGCGAAGCGGAGGACCCGCGGCATGCGCGCGCGGACGCCCCTTCTCGAGCCGACGAGCGATCGGGCGATCAACCTGAACTTTCCGCAGCCCAAGTCGATCAAGCAGATCTACCAGTCACTGGCGCTCGCCGCCGGGATCAACGTCATCTTCGATCCGCAGCTGAAAGACGACAACGTCGCGATCGTGCTGACGAACATCAGCTTCCAGAACGCGCTCGAGACGCTGATGCGGCAGGAGAACCACTTCTACAAGGTCATCGACGAAAAGACGATGCTGATCGCGGCGGACACGCCGCAGAACCGCAAGACCTACGAAGACCTCGTCATCCGGACGTTCTATCTCTCGAACGGCGACGTCACCGACGTGTCCAACGCCCTGCGGCAGCTCCTGCAGACGACCCGGATCTCCATCAACAAGGCGGAGAACTCGATCACACTGCGCGACACCGCCGACAAGGTCGCTATTGCCGAGAAGATCATCGAGCAGAACGACAAACAGCTCGCCGAGGTCGTGATCGACGTCGAGCTGCTGCAGATCAACACGTCGCGGACGACGGAGATCGGCCTCCTCCTTTCGGGATACTCGATCGGTACGTCCGCGCCGGCGCCCGGCGGCACGACCGACCTCGGAAGCACGCTTCCCGCGGGGGGGGCGACCGCCGGCTCGTTCACGTGGGACCAGCTGAAGCAGCTTTCGATCCGCTCCTTCGGGTTCAACATCCCGTCCGCTACCTACAACTTCATCAAGAACAACTCCGACTCCGAGCTCCTGGCCAAGCCGCAGCTGCGGATCTCGGAAGGGCAGAAGGCGCAGCTCGTGATCGGCGACAAGGTGCCGATCCCCACGACGCAGTTCAGTACGTCCAACACGATCGGTGGGAGCATCGTCCCCCTCATTTCGTACCAGTACCAGGACGTGGGCATCAAGATCGAGGTCGAGCCCCGCGTGCACCACAACAAGGAAGTGACCTTGAAGCTCGTGCTCGAGGTCTCCCAGCTCGGCGAGTCCAACGCGCAGGGGCAGCCGATCATCGGCACTCGGACGATCTCCTCCAACATCCGGTTGCGCGACGGCGAGACGAACTTCCTCGCGGGTCTCTTCCGCACGGACAAGACCGGCGCGAACACGACGGTCCCGTTCCTGGGAGACATCCCGATCCTGGGCCGGCTGTTCTCGAACAAGAAGCGCACGGGCACGACGACGGACCTCGTGCTCACGCTGACGCCGCACATCATCCGGATCCCCGACGTGACCGAGGACGACCTCGTCCCCGTGTACGTCGGCACCGACGCGAACATCTCGTTCCAGGGCTCACCTCGGATCGAGTCGCCGGGCGGCGCCGGCCCGTTCGACTTCCGCCGCGACCAGCCGGCGTCGCGCTCCAACCCGACGCCCGCTCTGACGCCGTCGGGTCCGCCTCCTCAGAATCTGGCTCCCGCCGCGCCTCCCAGCGACCCGTTCCGCCCCTCGCCGAGGGACGCCGTCCCGCCGCAGCCGCACGAGCCTCGGCCGCCGTTCGGCGGACAGGCTACCGTCGTAACCCCCTCGGGCGGCGGCACGACGCTCGGCATCGAGAGCACTTCGGCCGCCACAAGCACCGGGGTCCAGAGCTCTCCCACCCAGAGCGGGCTCCTGTTCGACATCGTCCCCTCGTCCGCCTCGGTCGGAACGGGGCAGCAGAGCTCGATCGTCCTCCGCGTGACGGGCCAGGACCCCTCCGTCAATGGATCCGTCATCGTCCGGTTCGATCCGGCCATCCTGTCCGTCGTCGGGGTGCGCGCGATCCTCCCCGAGGGAGGGGTCGCCGACTCCCACGTCGAGCCGGGCCGGATCGTCCTGAACCTTCCGAACCCGATCGCCCTTTCGGGCACGAAGGCGCTCGCCGAGATCGTGGTCCAGGGCGTCAAGAAGGGGACCTCGACGCTCACGTTCGACCGCGGCACCTCCTCGGCGACCTTTGCGGACGCCACGGTGGAGGTCCGGTGAGAGACGCCTTCCGCGGCCGTCAGGGAGGTTTCACCGTCGTCGAGCTCGCCGTGGTCGCGGCGATGATCGCGATCCTGACGGCGATGGTCGTCCCCGTCGTGCGATACACGGTCAAGCGGCAGGACGAGATCGAGCTGCGCTTCCAGCTGCGGCTGATGCGCGACGCGATCGACAAGTACAAGCAGTCCTCCGACGCGGGCCTGATCCCGCCGCAGCTCGGGACCGAGGGGTATCCCCCGGAACTGGACGTCCTGGTGAACGGGGCCAAGCTCGTCGGCCAGATCGACAAGAAGCAGAAGTTCCTCCGACGCGTTCCGATCGACCCGATGACGAAGAAGGCCGAGTGGGGCCTGCGCTCTTACCAGGACGACCCCAAGACCACGTCGTGGGGCAGCCAGAACGTTTACGACGTGTACTCGCTCTCGAGCGGCCGCGCCATCGACGGCTCGTACTACAAGGATTGGTGATGGAAAATTGTAAGGGGTCAGGGGTCAGGGGTCAGGCGCCGGAGGATGCGGGCGCATTTTATTTTGCGCCCCACGCCTCACCACTGGCGGCTCACCCGTCAACGCTTGCGCCTCGCGAGTCCGGCTTCACACTCCTGGAGCTTCTCGTCGTAATGACGATCATCGGGATCCTCGCCGCGATCGCGGTTCCTGCGCTGCGCGACTCGCCGCAGCGGGCCCGTGAAGCGACGCTCAAGGAGGACCTCTTCACGCTCCGCAGCGTGATCGACCAGTACCATGGCGACAAGGGGAACTATCCCGCCGACCTCCAGACGCTCGTGACCGACGGCTACATCCGCAAGATCCCGCTCGATCCGATGACCAAATCCGCCGACACCTGGATCGTCGCGTTCGAGGAGGCGAGCGAGCAGGCCGCCAACGATGCGAGCGGGACGGTCGCCCCTGCGACCCCGGGCGTCATCGACGTGCACAGCGGGTCTCCCGGGAAGGCCCTGGACGGGACCCTCTACAAAGAGTGGTGAGAACAGCCGGCGAGCGGGACCTCCGTCGAGGAGCTTCACCGCGGATCGCGGCCTCATCTGGAACGAGAGGCCTCTTTGCCTTCGCCTTTCGCGCTGCGCCCTTCGCCTCTGACCCGCCGCGGAGCCGGCACGAGCGGGGCTTCACGATGGTGGCCGTTGTGATCGGGATCCTGATCCTGACGATCGTGATCGCCGGTGTCGGGCCGGCGCTCGGGACCATCGGCAAACGGGAGCGCGAGAAGGAGCTGATCTTCCGCGGCAAGCAGTACGCGCGGGCCATCGGCCTCTTCCAGCGGCGGTACGGGCGTTACCCGAACAGCCTGAAGGAAATGCTCGAGAACAACCCGCGGACGATCCGGCAGCTCTGGAAGGATCCGATGTGCAACTGTTCCGACTGGTATCTCCTCATCGCGAACACACCCGATGCGGTCCCGCAGGGCGGAGGCCCGGGCGGCGGGCCGATTCCCGGGCTCACGCCGGGGCCGTTCCGCGCCGTGCCGACGCCGACTCCGCCCCCGTCGGCGTTCGGCACGCCGCAGACCGCCGGACCGATCGTGGGCGTCCGCTCGAAGGTCCACAAGGAGGCCGTCGCGGAGTGGCGGGGCAAGAAGTTCTACGACGAGTGGCGATTCATCGTCGGAGACGCGGACCGGGACGCGGGAGGGGCTTTCGATCCGAACACGCTCCGGCTGCCCGGAGCGCCCCAGCCAGTGCCCCCGCGGAGGTAGTAAGCCTAAGAATCCAAAGGGTTTGATTCCTTCCTGACGAAGGGCTCGACAGGGGGTCCGCCGCGATAGAATGGCGTCGCCTGCCGGGGGCCCGTCCATGGTCCAGAAATTCACGCTCGACAACGGTGCGACCGTCCTCATCGACGAGATGCAGGACGTGCGGTCGCTCGCCCTCGGGATCTTCGTCGGAGCCGGATCCGGCCAGGAGACCCCCGCTCGGCAGGGCGTCTCGCACTTTCTGGAGCACGTGCTCTTCAAGCGGACCGACCGCCGGTCGAGCGTCCAGATCGCCCGCGCGATCGACCGACTCGGCGGGGACGTCGACGCGTTCACCACCAAGGAGTACACCGGCTTCTACGCGCACACCCTCGACTCCCGGTTCGGCGAGGCCCTGGACCTTCTCGGCGACATTGTCCTCTCCCCGGCGTTCGAAGCGATCGACATCGAGACCGAGCGCGGGGTCATCCTGGAAGAGATCGGGGAAGCGAACGACAACCCGGACGACCTCGTCCACGAGATGTTCGTCCGCTCGTTCTGGCGGACCCATCCCCTGGGAGCTTCGATCCTCGGCACGGCCGAGACCGTGAAAAGCATCCGCCTCCCGGACCTGTACCGCTACTACCGGTCCCACTACACGCCCGACAACATGATCGTGTCGGTCGCCGGGCACGTCCGGGCCTCCGAGTGCGTCGAGGCCATCGAGAAGCTCTTCCGGCGGCGGCCGACCCGCGCCTCCTCACCGCGCCGGTCCCGCGTCGCGGGGCGGCCCCGCGGCCATCAGCACCTGGAGTTGAAATCGCGGCGGGGTCTCGAGCAGGCGCACGTGTGCCTCGGCGTCGAAGGGCCCGGCCAGGCGTCGGACCGAAGGTATGCGGCCAACCTCCTCGACATCGTGCTCGGCGGCGGAATGTCCTCGCGCCTCTTCCAGGAGGTTCGCGAAAAGCGCGGGCTCGCATATTCGGTCGCTTCCTCTCTCAATTCCTATCGCCTCGGCGGCTACGAGACGATCTATTCGGCCTGCGCCCCCAAGAACCTCGCCCGAGTGCTCGAGGTGACCCTGAAGGAGCTGAAGAAACTGAAGCGCGACGGCGTCCGTCCTCGCGAGCTCGCCTGGGCGAAAGAAAACCTGAAGGGCAACATGATCATTGCCCTGGAGTCCACGGTCTCCCGGATGTCCTCCCACGCCCGCGAGCAGTTTTATTTCGACCGCATCATGCCGACGGAGGAGTGGATCTCGCGCGTCGAATGCGTCTCGGCGGACGACGTCGGCGAGGAAGCCCAGCGGCTCTTCGACGGACGCGTGCTGTCCCTGGCGGTCGTGGGCAACGTGGGCAAGCTGCCGGTGTCGGTGCCGGACCTGGCGGGGGCGTTCTAGAGACCGTCGGGAATCGGGAATCGGGAATCGGAAATCGAACGGAAGCCGTAAAATCGGGAATCGGGAGCCGGAGATCGAACGAACTCCGGATCCATTGCGGCACGGGGATCAATCGAGTCGAAATTCCACTTCCGATTCCCCATTTCAGTTGACCGCGGAGTACCGCGGCCGTCTCGCTCCCGTTGGTCGCTCGGCTCCCGATTCCCGTCCTGCATTACTCTCTCGCTTCGATGTCCTTTCTGCTCGTCCCGATCTCCGTCCTGCCGCACGGCGAGGGGCTCGCGCTGCCCGCTTATGCGACGCCGGGATCCGCGGGGTGTGATCTCCGCGCCGCGGTGACGGCGCCCCGGACGCTCGCGCCCGGAGAGCGCGCCGCGGTCGAAACCGGGATCGCGGTGGCCATCCCGGAGGGTTTCGAGGGGCAGGTCCGGATGCGCAGCGGGCTCGCCCTGAAGCAGGGTCTCGCCGCCTTGAACGCGCCAGGGACGATCGACAGCGACTATCGCGGAGAGATCAAGGTGATCATCGCGAACCTCGGCAGTGTTCCCGTGACGATCGAACGGGGGGACCGGATCGCGCAGCTGGTTTTCTCGCCGGTCGTGCAGGCGCGATTCGAGCCCGCGGCGGAACTGCCGCCGACCGGCCGGGCCTCGGGCGGGTTCGGCTCGACCGGCTCGTAACCTCGAGTGGCGTTTGCGCCGTTCGTCCAGGAATACGTTTCGGCGCTGACCGAGGGCGATCCGCGGTTCGTTCTCGAGATCGACTCCCGGGACGAGATGTATTCGTACGGCCTTCACTCCCTCCGGGGAAACGCCGACGCGGCGGCGATCCTCTATTTCCTGACGGGGCGCCAGATCGCGGACACCGTCCTCGCCGCCCGGCGGTGGCGCTTCGAGAACCGCGACCCGGGTGTCCTGCTTGATTTCGCGAGCGGTTTCGGCCGCGCGACCCGGTTTCTGACTCTCACCGTGCCGCCCGGATCGCTCTGGGTGTCCGAGATCGACGCTGCGGCGGTCGCGTTCCAGGAGTCGCGCTTTTCGGTCTCCGGGATCGTCTCGAGTAAGACGGCCGCGGAATTCAATCCCCCCCGGCGCTTCGACGCGATCGCGGCCTCGTCGTTCTTCAGCCACGTGCCGGCGGGTCCGTTCGAGGACTGGCTCGCGCGCTTCTACGATCTCGTGAACCCCGGGGGAGTGCTCGTCTTCAGCACCCACGGCCCGTCGCTGCTGACGGAAGAAGCGGACTGGTCCAACGGCCTCGTCTTTCGCGGGCAGAGCGAGACCGAGCGGCTCGATCCGTCCGACTACGGAACGTCGTACGTGCGGCCCGAGTTCGTCGAGGCCGCGGCGGCTCGAGTCTCGGGAGGGGAGGCGGCGCTTCACTACGTCCCGTTCGGCCTCTGCGGCCACCAGGACCTCTTTCTGCTGGCGCGGCCGCCGCACCTGCCTGTGCGCCCGCCCTCCATCCCGCGCGTCCCTCGCGGCGAGCTCCACTCCCTGGAGGTCCGGGACGGGGGCGAGCGGTTCACGGTCGAAGGGTGGATCGAGGGGGAGCGCGAAAGTGTCGTGACTCTCTTCGTCGAGAATCGGCCGATCGCGGTCTCGCGTCCCGAGGAGGGCGAGACGCGCCGCTCGTGGAGCTTCGACGTGGAGCTGCGGGGGGTATCCTCCGACGCCGTGCTCCGGATCGAGGCGAGCACCCGTGCGGGGACGATCAAGATTCTCGCGATGGGAACTCTGCGGCCGTATCTCTGAATCGAATTTCCGATCGCCTCTGCTAATCTGGTCGCACATGCGCGTCAGCGTTCTCGCGTCGGGCTCGGGCGGCAATTCCTGCGTCGTCGAGAGCGGCGCCACGCGAGTCCTCGTCGACGCCGGGCTCTCCGGCCGGGAGATCGAGCGGCGCCTGCGCGCGCGCGCGATCGAGCCGGAGACGATCGCCGGCGTGTTCGTGACTCACGAGCACAGCGACCATTCGTCGGGAGCGCTCTCGTTCTCGACGCGCTGGGGCTGCCCGGTTTTCACGAGCGCCGGGACCGCGCTGGCACTCGGGCTGGAAGGCGATCTCTTCTCGCCGTTCGTGCGGGTCGATCCGGGCCGCGACGGGCGCGTGGGGGCCATCGGCTTCCGCGCGTTCGCAACGCCGCACGATGCGAAGGACTCCGTCGTCTACGCGTTCGAGGCCGACGATGCGCGGCTCGTCGTCGCGTCGGACCTCGGCCGCGCCGAGCCCGAGTTCGTGGATTTTCTCCGCGGCTCGACCACGCTCCTGCTCGAGTTCAACCACGACGAGGACATGCTCCGCGACGGCCCGTACACATGGTTCCTGAAGAAGCGGATCTCGGGCGGGTGGGGTCACCTCTCGAATCGCCAGTCCGCCGACGCGGTCCGCGCCTCCGCGGGGCCCAGGCTGCGGAGGGTCGTCGCGACTCACCTTTCGCGTACGAACAACACCCCGGGGGTCGTCCTGGCGGTGCTCGCGCAGGCGCTCGACCGCGCCGAGTGCTCCGCAGCGTTTGACGTGGCCGATCAGATCCGCGGGTACGACCCCTTCGACGCGTGAAAGCCCCGTTCAACGCGTGAAAATGCCGTTCAGCGCGTGAGAGTGGAAGTCCGGGTCTATCCGCGGGAGGGGATTCTCGACCCGCAGGGCAAGGCGATCGCCGCCGCCCTCGTGAGGCTCGGGCACGGTTCGGTCGAGAGCGTCCGGGCCGGAAAGGTGTTCTTCCTGGATGTCGCGGGCGAAGACCGGACGAAAGTGGAATCCGAGGCACGCCGCATGGCGGAGGAGCTGCTCGCGAATACCGTCATCGAGGGCTACGACGTGAGGGTCCTGTGAGCGGCCTGGCCCCTCGCGTCAGCCTGTTCGCAGAGAAATGAAATTTTCGATCGTCGTCTTCCCTGGCTCCAACTGCGACCAGGACTGCGAGCACGTCGCCCGGGAGCTGCTCGGCTGCGACGCCGAGTACGTCTGGCACGCCGAGACGGACCTGAAGGGTGCGGACGTGGTGATCATCCCGGGCGGGTTCGCGTACGGTGATTACCTGCGCGCCG
>JBDTRB010000012.1:0-51936 GCA_039931865.1 Acidobacteriota bacterium
AGTGCGTCTCGTAGTCCTCGGCCGAGAGCTGCTGCTCGACGCCCTTCTTGAACTCGCGGAAGATCTCCTCGAGCGAGGCTTCTCCTTCCGAGCCGGCCATCGCGGGCGCTGCCGACGGCGGAGCGTCTTCCGCAAGCTCCTTCTCGAGCTCCTCCGCGAGATTGAAGAACTGCTGTTCGTCGGCAAACAGGTTGTGGTCTTCGACCGACGCGGGCGGCGGCGCGGGCGCGGGCGCGGGGGTCTCGCCTGCCTTGTGCATCTCGTCGCCGAGAAGCGTGCCGAGCTCCTCGTAGGACACGAAGTCCGAGTCCACGGGAGGCACCGACTCGAGGGGCGAGAGCCGCCGCGAGGCCGCCGGGGAGGGTTCGGCCGCAGGCGAGACTTCGATGCCGAGGTCGGTGGCGGAGAATCGAATGGTTTCGGCGCCGAAATCGTCGACGAAGTCCGGTGCCGCTTCGACCGGTGACGGAGTCAGGTTGAATTCGTCAAATGGCACCTCGATCGACGCAGTCGTGGCGGAGCGGACGGCGGATTCATCGACGGGCGCGGCGACCAACCCGAGCCGGCCGAGCAGAGCCTCGGCGTCGGGCGTCCGGCCGAGCTCCCGGTATACCGCGGCGAGACCTTCCGCCTCCTGCGACAGCGCCGGGTTCGAAGACTCCTGCATCAGAGCGACGAGCCGCTCCCGCGCGGGAAGGAGATCCGGCCGTCTCCGCACGAGGACCCGGAGTCGTTCGACCGCCTTGTCGGTCAGGCCGTATTTCGCGAAGACTTCGGCTTCCACGACGAGGGTCTCGATCTCCTGGTCCTCCTGTGAGCGCACCGGCGCGGGCGGCTCGACGGAGGCGGACGCGGAGGCGGGAGGAGGAGCGGGAGCTGGACCGGCCGCCGTCTGGGGGGCGTCCGGGTCGGCCAGGATCTCGATTTCGGGCAGCGAGCTCTCGTCGATATCGACGATGAGCTCCTGCGACTCGCGCGTGGCGAAAGTCTCGGATGGCGCGAGCTCCCGCAGGCGCGCGAGCGCGTCCTCCTGGTCCGGGATCGCGGCGAGGACGCGGCGATAGTTGTCCGCGGCCGCTGCCGTCTCTCCGCGCCGCTCCTCCTCCTGAGCCAGGGCGAGCCGAAGCTTTCCGGCGTCCGCCAGGTTGCCTTCGGCCTCCCTCAGTTCGGCGAACTTCTCGAGTGTTCCCTTGTGGGTAGGCTCCGCGGAGTAGATCGGGGCGAGCGCGGCGGCCGCGCGCGGAAAGTCGCGCGAATCGACGGCGGCATCGACCAAGGGAACGACCGCCGCGAGGGCCGAGTCGTACGAGCTCTCCGCGATTCGCACGCGGGAGAGAAGCATTCGTCCCGCCTCGTGGCGCGCGTCGAGCGCGATCGCCTGTTCCGCCGTCTTCGCCGCGTCTCCGCGCTGCCCCATCTCGAGCTGCGCCTCGGCGAGAAGCGAGAGGCTGTCCGCCGTGCGGGGCGCCGCCTTCAGTATTGCGATCGCGGCGGAAGGATTCTTCTGGGCGAGAAGGGACCTCACGAGGTTTTTCTGGATCCCGGCGTCCGTGGGAGACAGCTCGAGCGCCTTCTGAAAGACGGCGGCCGCTTCGTCGTGGGCCCCACGGCGCAGCAGCATCGAACCGATCAGTCCGTACTGCATCACCGCCTGGTCCACCTGGTTCGTTGACCGGTAGAGGTCCGCGAGCTTGACCTGAATCCGGAGGTCGTTCGGGTCAACGGACGCCATCTTCTTGAACGCGGCGACGGCCTCGTCGGTCTTTCCGTTCTTGAGGTAATGGTCGGCGAGGACCTGATACTGACTGCGGGCGTCCTGGGTGAGCCCCTGCTTGTGGTACAGGTCCGCGAGCCGGTCGTAGACCTCGAGCCGCGCGGGGTCGATCTTGTTGATTTTCTTGTAGATCGCGATCGCCTTCAAAAAAAAGCCGTCGCGAGAATAAAAGTCCGCAATCCGAGTGAAAAAAGGGATCGACTCCGCCGCCCGGTTCATCCGGACGTAGATGTCGCCCACTCGATTCAGCGTCGCGATGTCCTTCGGGTTGTCGTCTAAGACCCGGAGGTATTCCTTCAACGCCTGCTCGAGCTTCCCCTTCCCGACATACTTCTCCGCCGACTGGAGAAGTTGATCCCGGCTTGTGGCCATTTCCTAAAGTTTAGCCCGGATTATCGGATCACGGCGCGCGAGACGCGGCCGCGCGGCGGGCCGGAGCTGCGCGCGACCCCCGCGTCGAGATCCTCGTCGATCCAGGAACGGTCGAGAACGACCCCGCGATAGCTCAGGCGGTGCTCCGGACACGGGCCATACCGGCGCAGCGCCTGCCAGTGCTCGGGCGTGCCGTAGCCCTTGTGGTGCTCGAATCCATAGACCGGGTAGTCGCGCGAGAGCTCGTCTAAGAGTCGGTCCCGATACACCTTCGCGACGACGGACGCCGCGGCGATCGAGGAACACAGCGCGTCGCCGTGCACGACCGGCAGTTGCGGACGGCGAATCCCAGGCACCGAGACCGCGTCGCACAACAGGACCTCCGCTTCCGGAACGAGCGCGAGCACCGCCACGCGCATCGCCGCGAGGCTGGCTCGAAGGATGTCGCGAACGTCGATCTCGCGCGCCTCGATGACTCCGACGCCGACCGCGATCGCGCGGCGCCGGACCTCGAGATCCAGGCGCTCGCGGGTGGGCGCATCCAGCTTCTTGGAGTCGTCGAGGGCCGGCAGCACGCAGGAAGCCGGAAGGATGACCGCGGCGGCCACGACCGGCCCGGCCAGAGAGCCGCGGCCAGCCTCGTCGACCCCGGCGATGAACTGATAACCACGTCTGCGAACTTCCCGTTCGAGGCGGTCCAGGGTCGCGAGACGGCCGAGCTCCGCGAAGAGGGTGGAGATCGGCTCTGGGGTCAACGGGTCCGGGGCCGGTTTACTGGACGCGCTCGCGCTTCTCGTCGATCCGCGCCGCCTTGCCCTTGCGCTCGCGGAGGTAATAGAGCTTCGCGCGACGGACGGCGCCGCGCCGTTCCACCTCGATGCGATCGATCACGGGGGAGTGGAGCGGGAAGATACGCTCGACGCCGATCCCGCTCGAGATCTTGCGGACCGTAAAGGTCTCGCGGGATCCGCCGCCGCGCCTCGCGATGACCACTCCGGCGAAGATCTGAATACGCTCTTTCTCACCCTCGCGAACCTTGACGTGAACGCGCACCGAGTCGCCGGGCGCAAACGCGGGGAGCCCGGAGCGAAGGGCAGGCTTTTCGATTTCCAACAGCATGTCGGCCATGAAGCTTCTCCTTGAGACGACGTCGAGCGAGCCGGCAGGGCTGCCCTGACACGAAAAACGGGCGAAAGCGCAGTATACCTTAAGAGAAAGTCGCCGGGGCCGTTAGGGGTCAGGACGTTAGGGGTCAGGGCGCAATCCGTCGAGATCGCACGTCGGCCCTGACCAACCGCGCTCCGTCACCTCCTCAGCCGTCCGCCGGGTCCGCCTCACCCCTCACGCCCTCACCCCTGACCGCTCCCGTCCACTTCACGCCTTACCTGACCCCTCACGGCCCCCGGTCCTTCGTCACTCCTCCCCCTCCCCCGGTTCCCGGGGCCTGACCGCCAGAAGGTCCGGGCGCCGCGCCAGGGTCCGCTCGTAGGCCCGGACCCGGCGCCATCGCTCGATACGCGCATGGTCTCCCGACAGGAGGACTTCAGGCACCGGCATTCCGCGGAAATCGCGAGGCCTCGTGTAGTGGGGGTAATCGAGCCGCTCGCGGGCGAAGGACTCGCGCTCGACCGACTCCGCCGTTCCCACGACGCCCGGAATGAGCCGGGACACCGCTTCCAGGAGCGCCAGGGCCGCGGCCTCTCCGCCGGGAAGCACGAAATCTCCGAGCGAGATTTCCTCGTCGAAGAGGCCCGATTGCCGGGCCCGCTCGTCCACTCCTTCGTAACGTCCGCAGAAGAGCAGCAGGCTGTCCCGCCGGGCGAGCGTTTCGACTACGGCCTGGTCGAGCCGCGTTCCGTCCGGGGTTAAGAAAACGCTCCAGGCGCCGGTGCTCTCGCGGCTCGCCTCGATGGCCGCCGCGATCACGGGCGCCATCATGACCATGCCGGGGCCGCCCCCGTACGGTTCGTCGTCGACCTTGCGGTGCCGGTCGGTCGAGAACGCCCGCACGTCCGTAATCCGGATCTCGAGGAGGCCCGCCGCGATCGCCTTTCCCAGCAGACTCTCCGCGAGCGGAGACTCGAAATAGCCGGGAAAGATCGTGAGGACTTCGATGCGCATGGCGGTGAAGGGACGGGCGCTGCGAAGAAAGCCGGCGACCGGCTAGACTTCGAGCAGCCCCTCCGGCGGGTCGATCACGATCCGGCGCTCCGCGTCGTCGATCGAGACGACGATCGGCGCAACGAACGGGATGAGCGCTTCCCGGCCCGAAGGGGTCTCGATTGCTAGGAGAGGACCGGCGACGGTCTGCTCGAGCGTGCGCACAACGCCCGCGAGCCGGCCTTCGCGATCCTCGCAGCGCCAGCCCTCGACCTGGTGCGAGTAGTAGAAGCCGGCACGGGGAGGCGCGGCCTGGGAGTCGGGGACCGACAGCTGGCCTCCTGAAAGTGTCCGCGCGGCGTCCACGCCGTCGAATCCTTCGAACGAGAGGAGCAATCGTTCCCCGTGCCGCCGGGCCGTGCGGATGGTGAGCCGCCGGGTCTCAGCAGCTCCGGGGAGGGCGGCGGCCGCGGCAGCCGGACGCCACTCGACTTCGCCGCCGGGAACGAAGCGCTCCGGGAAATCCGTCATCGGATCGACGGAGACCTCGCCCGCGAGCCCGTGGGGACGCCGAACGACGCCGACGAGGAGCATGGATGGAGACGGATCCAGAAGCCCGCCCCGGGAGGCGTCAAGGGCCGCCGGACCCTCGACCTCGAGCGCGCTCAATCCCGGACGCGGATCGTAACCTTTTTTCCGCGGGCGGCGGCCGCCGCGCCGACGAATGCCCGCAGGGCGCGAATCGTGCGGCCCTCGCGGCCGATCAGCCGGCCGCGATCAGGCTCCGGCACGGAGACGTCAAAGACCGGGTTCCGTCCCTCGAATCCCTCGGTGACCCGCGTCTCGTCGGGGCTGTCGGACAGCCGCCGAACAATCGTTTCGATCAGGCGCTTCATCGCGGCGCCCTCGCTCGCCAGCGCCATCAGGCGGGCGGCGCGGCCGCTGCGAGCGCGGCGGCGGGCTCGGGCCGCGACAGGAGCGACCGGACCGTGGGAGACACGGCGGCACCGCGGCCGATCCAGAAGGCGGCCCGCGCCCGGTCGATAGAAACGGCGGCCGGCTCGGTCAGCGGGTGATAGGAGCCGAGCTCTTCGAGGACCTCGGCGCGCGACGTCTGCCGGGAATCGGAAACGACCACGCGGTAGTACGGCTTGTTGCGGGCGCCCATGCGGCGCAGTCGGATCATGAGCATTGAGAATCCTTTCGATACGAAACCGGGGATACTAACAGAGACCGGGCGTGAGGGCGAAGCGTGAGAAAAAGGCGCAGCGGACCCGGCGGCGCTTCGAGCAACCCCGGCTGCTGACCTCCCACGCAGAGCGGAGCGGACCCAGGTCACCGCGGCGGCGGCAGCGGCAGGCGGGACATGTCGAGCCCCCGCATCCCCTTTCGAGCCGTCTTCATGAGCTTTCGCATCTGCTGGTACTGCTTCAAGAGCCGGTTGATTTCCGAGACGCTCGTCCCGGAGCCGCCGGCGACTCGCTTTTTTCTCGAACCATTCAGGATTTGGGGGTATTTGCGCTCCTCGGGGGTCATCGAATCGATGATGGCGCCCACCCGGGTGAGCTGCTTTTCGTCGACGGCGTCGGGGGCGGAGAGGCCGCGAAAGGCACCGCCCTTGGGCAGCAGGTCGATCAGGCTCGAGAGCGGCCCCATTTTTTTCATGGACTGTAGCTGCTCCCGGAGATCCTCGAGCGAAAACTCCCCCGCCCCCGCGCGGTCGGCCATGCGGCGGGCCGCCGTTTCGTCCACCTGCGCCTCGACCTTTTCGATCAGGGTGAGAACGTCGCCCATCCCGAGGATCCGTGACGCCATCCGGTCGGGATGAAAAGGCTCGAAGTCCTCGAGTTTTTCCCCGACGCCGACGAACTTGATCGGCTTGCCGATCGTCGACACAACCGTCAACGCGGCGCCACCTCGCGCGTCGCCATCCGTCTTCGTCAGGATCACGCCCGTCAGCGCGAGCACCGACGAGAACCCCGCGGCGGAGCGGACCGCGTCCTGCCCCGTCATCGCGTCCGCGACGAACAGGATCTCGCTCGGACTCGTCGCCTCGACGACTTCCCGCACCTGCCGCATGAGCTCTTCGTCGATGTGCAGGCGCCCGGCCGTGTCGATCAACACCGTGTCGCGTCCCGTGAGCTTTGCCTCGCGCACTCCGTCGCGAGCGACTTCGACCGGATCTTTGCGGCCCGCGGGATCGAACACGGGAACGCCGATCTGCCGTCCGAGCGTGACGAGCTGCGAGACCGCTGCCGGACGGGCAAGGTCGGCCGGAACGAGAAGAGGGTATCGGCCGCGGCCCTTGAGAAAAAGGGCGAGCTTCCCAGCGGACGTCGTCTTTCCGGAGCCCTGCAGTCCGACGAGTGCTAAGACCGCGGGTTTCCCGTCCAGAACGAGATCGGTCTTCTGCCCGCCTAAGAGGGCCATCAGCTCGTCCCGGACGATCCGGGTCACTTCCTGGGCGGGAGAGAGCTGCTGCAGGACTTTCCCGCCGACGGCCTTGTCCTTGACGCGAGCGGTGAAGTCGCGCACGACGGGCAGCGCGACGTCGGCTTCCAGAAGTGAAAGACGGATCTGTCGCAGCGCCGTCTCGAGATGAAAGTCGGTGAGGTGTCCCTCGCCGCGCAGGTCCTTGAATACGCCCTGGACCCGCTCTGAAAGACCCTCGAACAAGGTAGCCTCCTGGGCCGGGCCCACAAGATTGGCCCGGGAATCGCAAGGATACAAGCGGCCACGGCCAGAGTCGAGGCCGGCCGTCAGTTGACAGGAGGGTCGGTTGGGATATCATCCGACCGCGATTTTTGCGGGGATTCTTTTCGCGTATAAAAAGACGCTTAGAGAGAAAAGGAGATGAGGGATATGAAGAAGCTCGTGACCCTGGGTCTTGTTGCCGTGTTCGCGACGGCGCTTTTGACCGGTTGCAAGAAGAAGGAAGAGACGTCTACGGAGACGACGACCACCACCGAGCAGCCGACTGTCGTCGAGGAAACCGGCACCACGGCCACCGGCACGACGACGACCACGACTGGCACGATGATGACCACGCCGGCGATGGACATGACGCCCTCGGCGATGATGACGCCTGCCGCTTCGGGCAGCATGACGACGACGACCGACACGAAGACGTCGACGTCGACTTCCACCAAGAAGTAACTTTCTTCGCTGGATAGAACAAAGGCCCCCGCTCGGGGGCCTTTTTTTTAACTCTCGCCTCTCCCCTCGCGCCACGATGAGCGCGCCGCTCTCGCTAACTGTTCAGGACTTGTCTCGGGAGATCACCAGGGGGGTTCGGACTGCCGGAGTTGAGTTGGGCTTCCATCCGGGCGTTCGGCAGGCGGCCGCCCGCGACGCGTTCCAGGTCCTCGTCTGACAGCTCCGTGGGTTTAGCGGGAATCACGAGATGAAAGAGCTTGTCGTCGTCCACGAGGACCTTGACGAAGAGTCCGGCGGGCCACTCCATGCCCTCCGCTTTCAGCGTCGTGTCCGGGTCGGCGAGCAGCTTTTCTTAAACCCGTCGTCCGCCCGACACCTCGCGAACACCTGGCTAAATTTCGCTCCCTGATCCGCCGGATGTCTCCTGGCCCCTGCCTGTTCGTCGCTCATCGGTCTCCTTCTCTTGTCATCGAGCAAAGCGGAGTCAGTCTGTTCAATCGACGACGCTGAACGGGCCGGCGCCGGCCTCAGTTGACGCGCAGAGTGTCCGAGCGCCGCCGGTTACAATTTCCCATTGCTTCCCCTCTGGGTCGACATCCTCCTCGGACTGGCCGCCGCGGCCGCTACAGCCTCCGCGCTCTCCTTTCGCGCGCGCGAGCGGCGGGTTCGCGGCCGGTTCGCCCTGCGCGAGCGCCGCGGCCATTTCCTCGGCGAATCCCCGGACCTGCGCCAGATCCTGAAGCACGCCTTCTCGGCGGCCGCGGAGCTCCTCCCGGTCACGCGTTTCGACCTCTACCGCGTCGGTTCGGAGCAGCGCATCGAGGAGGTCTGGTCGGTCTCCTCGCCCGGTCCCGGGATCGAGCCCGAGCCCGTTCTCGAGATCGCGAGCCCGCATCTCCAGGAACAGATCGACCCCGCCCGCCTGCGTGAGATCACGGCAACCGAGACCGAACACTCGTTTGCCCCGCGGGACCTTCTCCGGGGCGGGCCGCCGTCGCGGCGCCTGCGTCTTCCTCTCTACTCGGGCGACAGGCTCATCGCTCACCTGGACCTCACGAGCTCGGAGACCATCGCGGACGTCACCCGCGAGGAGATCCGTTCTCTGCTGGGGCCGTTGACCGCTTCCCTCCACGCGTTCCGCAACTGGACCATCGCGGTGACCGACGAGCTCTCCGGTCTCGCTTCCCGGCGCTATTTCGAGACGCGCCTGTCGGAGGAGTGGGCGCGGCGGGACCGTTACGGCGGACACCTGGCCGTTGCGTCGTTCGACCTCGACCGGTTCAAGGCCCTGAACGACTCTCTCGGGCACGCCGCGGGAGACGTCGCGATCCGCCGGTTCGGTGAGATCGTGCGCGCGGCGGTCCGCAGCACCGACATCGCGTGCCGCTACGGAGGCGAGGAGTTCGCGGTCCTCTTCCCCGAGACCTCCGGCGAAGCGGCGCGCGCCGTTGCCGACCGGATCCGCGCGGCGGTGGAGGCCGAGCCGTTCGAAAGTGCGGGGCGCCCGTTTCGCATCACGGTCTCCGGAGGAGTGGCGGACGCGACGGACGCCCCCGACCGGGAGGCGCTGCTGGTCCACGCCGACAAGGCGCTCTACGCCGCGAAGGCGGCAGGCCGCAACCGCATCGAGGCTTTCGCTCCCGGAGAGGCCGCTCCCTTATAGTCGGGGAATGTCCGCCGGGCCTACGGAGAGCGAATCCTCCGCGACCGCCGCGCTTCTCGAAGAGATGATCGCGTTGCAGCGGGTTCGGGTGATGGAAATCGCGGGGCGCATCGATCCTTCTCTGTCGGCGGACGACCTGATGCAGCCGCACGATCATCCGAAGGTCGCGAACCATCCCGACTTTCAGTTCGAGGACGGGATCCTGGCGGGCTATCTCGCCGTTCGCGCGGCTCTTCTCGCCAGGCGGTAGAGCCACCGGACCCGGCGGGGGCGCTCCTTGCGAAAGAGGCTCGCCAGCGTGGAGGCGTGGGCGAGGATCCAGCGGTCGTCCTCCGGCCGCACCCCGAGCTCGCCCAGAAATCGGCCGGTCTCCCGGGCAAGCCGCAGGAGAGACTCGTCCTCGACCGATGGGCTTTCTTCGTGACCCGTCATAACCGACCCACGCCGACGCCCGCCGCCGAGAGAAGAGCGGAGACGGCGGCGTCCCAGGTCAGCCCTGCGACTCGCGCCCGCCCTCTCTCACCCATCGCGCGGAGCGTTTCGACCTCATCCCAGGCGACACGCATCGCCGCGCCGACCGCCTCGGCCCGTGGAGGGACGACGAAGCCCGTGACCCCATGCTCGACGAACTCGAGCGGACCTCCGGCGTCTTCGGTGGTTACGACGGGTTTGCCTGAGAGGAACGCTTCGAGCGGCACGTACCCGAGGTCTTCGCCCGCCGGGGGCACGAGGACGAGCCTCGCTCCAGAGTACAGGTCCAGGAGCTCCTCGTCCGTCGCCCTGCCGACCCAGCGGATGCGGTCGCCGACCGAGAGCTCGGCGGCGAGGCGCCGGCATCGGCCTTCTTCCGGGCCGCGGCCGACGAGGACAAGCCGTACCTCCGGCGCATGCCTGAGCGCCGCGATCGCGAGGTCCGCCCGCTTCCACGCGTCCAGCCGCCCGACGCAGAGCGCGTAGTCCCCGAATGCGCCGCTCCGGTAGCGGCCCGAAAGCGGCGGCGGATGGTAAAGAGGCTCGCCGGGCAAGCCGTTGAACCGCGCCAGGCGATCGGCCACTGTCCGTGAGTTCGCGAAGATCCGGCGCGCCTCGGTCAGGCCGACCCGGTCGACCTGCGCGATCGCCTCGCGCGTCCTGCGATCTTCGGGGCTCGAAGTGAAATCGCTGTAGCTCGTTCCGAACTGGTCGTAGGCCTGCCGGTACTGATGGATGAGCCACACGATTTTGTTGGCGTGGCGCGCGGTGTAGCTCGGAAACCGGGTCGCGATCACCGCGTCGACCGGCCGCCCGCCGAATTCGGAGAGATCGAGGCTTCTCCAGGACAGCGCGCTCCGGATCAGGTCGAAGCGCTCGCGTTCGATGAGAGGAAGCGTGACGAGGTCCGCCTCGACGCCTCGCGCCCGAAGCTCTTCCGTCAGGCGCCGTACGTGCTTCTCGGCGCCGCCTTCCGAAAAGGGCGTCTGGACGCCGAGCACGAGGACGCGGGGCGGCGCGCTCACGCGGAGGCGCGACGTCCGACCGGACCGGACGGGGAATCGCCGCGCCTCACGCGTCGCCGGGTGGGCGCGGCGATCGGGCGAGGACCGCGTAGTCCTGGGGCCCGAAGAGAAGCGCGTTCAACTTCGCGTCGTTATCCGAGGACTCGACCAGGCGCGCTTCGGGAGGAAGCTCTGAGAGCAGCTCGATCCTGGCGTCCGCAAATCCCGCGGCCTGGGTCAGAAATCGCAGAGCCTCCGGAGGGACCGGACGCACGTGCGACGGGTCCAGGAAAAAGGCCTTCCAAGCCGAGAGCGAATCCGTGTTGATCGTTTCGGCGACGAGCAACCCGCCGGGGAGAAGGACCCGCCTCGCTTCCCGCAGAAACAGGAAGATCGATTCCGGGGTCCAGTGCTCGACCACCTGGAGAGCGACGACCGCCCCGAGCGAGCCCGCGGGACGCTTCGACAGCGAATGCAGGCCGTCTGCTTCCTCGACGTTCAGGCCGAGCGAGCGGCACTCCGCCGCAGCAATGGGATTGACCTCCACACCAGACGCCGGCAGGCCCGCCTCCCGGAGCAGGGCGAGAAACTCGCCGCGCCCGCAGCCGACGTCCAGGATCGGCCCGGGCGCGTCCTTCAGGAAAGGAAGGTATGAGCGCTGCTTGCGTGAGATCTCATCGGGCGAACCCCGGAACCGTTCTTCGAAGAGGCTGTACACCGCGGGAGGCAGGGCCGCGGACAGCGGGGAGGCGCTTGCTTCTGCTCCCGGGGCCGGCGTCCGCGCGAACGCCTCTCCCGTTGCGGACGCTTCGAGAAGCGCGAATCTTCCGTCGGTGATCGCGGCGCGCCTCTCCCAGGCGGCGGTCCAGCGCGCGCGCTCGGATTCTTCCCGATCGACCCGCAGGATGGCGTCCAGCCGCCGCTGCCGCTCGAACGCGAGGCCCTCCCGCAGCGCGTCGAGCGCCTCGAGCGTGAGCGCATTGAACGAGGCCTGGTCGCGCCATACGAACCGAAGCGCCCGAACCGCGGCGCGCTTGATGCCGGAGAGGCGCGCGCCCGCGGGAACGGACGGGGTCAAATGGCCCTGCGCGCGCTCACCCGCGCGGTGCACGGTTTTTTCTTCGGGGCTCGAGGAGTCGAAGGAGACGTTAAGCGCCCCGGGCGGGGCGGTGGCGGCAACGGCGCGACGCACTTCGTCCGCGAGAAGCCTCGTCCTTACTGCCTCCGAGCTCACGATGTGTCGGAGGATATAAGAGGCTGGCATTCCGGATGCAATTGCCTCGGCTTCCGGATGCAATTGCCTCGGCTTCCGGATGTAATTGCCTCGGTTCCGGATGCAATTGCCTCGGCTTCCGGATGTAATTGCCTCGGCGGTAAGGGCTCGATAACTCGCTTCCGCGGACGAAAAGACGCCACTCATGATCCCTACAGCGGCCCGCGGCCTCGAGCGCCTCTTCGGCGCGGCGCTTTCGCCTGCGGTCGGGGCCCTGCGCGTCGCGGCCCTGATAGCGTTGGCGCTGGTCGTTCTCACGGCGCTCGCGGGACTCGCCAGCGCCGTGGCGTCCCGCCGCTACGGATGGGAGACGGGCACCGTCGTCCGGTGCCGCCGCTGCGGCCGTCTGGCCGCGGACCCGGCGCAGCCCGCCTGCCCCGAGGGACACCCCGTGCGGTTTCCCTCCGGCGCCGCCCGGCGGGAGGAGCGCCGCCGGGCCCACGGGAACAGCCACCTCGTCTTCTCGTCGGCTGCCGCTGTCGCCGACGGCGCCATCGTGGTGGCCGCCCTCGTCGGAGCGCGGGCGTTCCGCATCGCCGACGCCGCAGCACCACCGCTCGCGGCAATTGCCGGCGCGGGCGGCTTTTTGTTCCTGGCGGGAGCGCTGCTCGCCGCGGCGCGCGCCGTCTCTCCCGCGGGGCACGGACCGATCGGGCGGGTCCTCGCCGCCGTGGCCGGTTCCGCCGCGCTCGCTCCCGCGCTGTTCTTTCTGGTCCTAACGCGCGCGGCGGACCCGCCGGCTCCGCGGACGCTCGGAAGCCTGTGGCGCACTCCGGCCGCGCTCTACGTCTCGGATGGAGGAAAGGCTCGCCGCGAATTGCCCGCGGGAGAGCCGCTCGAAGCGGAGGTCGTGACGGTCGCCTCTGCCCCGCTCGGTTTTTCCTGGGAGGGTCTTTCTCATCTGCGCGCGGCCGGGCAGCAGGTCCCCTGGCGCGGCCGGACGGGGTCGACGGCGCGGACTCTCGAGAGATTTCCCGGCGTTCTCGGTGCCCTCGGATTTTCTTTTTCCCGGGGCTGGCGGCCGGTCTCCGCCCCCGTCAACGAGAGAATCTGGATCGTGCGCGGTACGTCCGGAATCGCGTTCTCGACGGTCGCGGACCGCGACGAGGGCACCGCGCCGGATCTGCTTCGATAGCCGCCAGCCGCCAGCCGCCAGCCGCCCGGCGCGCTCTCCCCGGGCGCGAGGGTGAGCCGCTGTCAGTTTGCAGATGTCAGCCGTCAGCCGTCAGCCGTCAGCCGTCAAGCGGACTCGAAACCGTAGGCAGGCCTCCCGCCTGACCGCCCTCGTCGCGCGCGAAACGCATAACAGCGAGCGCAAGCGCCAGGACGACGGGCCCTAGAAACATCCCGATCGGTCCGAACGCGCCGATGCCTCCCAGAACCCCGAAGAAGATCGGGAGAGTCGATATCTCGGCGCGCCCGGAGATCAGCATCGGCCTCAGGACGTTATCCGCGGAGCCGACGATCAGCGCGCCCCACGCGGCCAGACCGATCGCCCATCCCCATCGCCCTTCCGCGGCGAGCGCGATCGCGGCGGGCACCCAGACGAAAGCCGTACCGCCGACGGGCAGAAGGGAAAGGATCGCCGCCAGGACTCCGAAGACGACGGGGGACGGAAGGCCGCACACCTCAAATGCGACGCCGATCATCGCCCCCTGCACGAGCGAGGTCAGCAGCGAGCCGTAAACGACCGCCTTCGTGACCGAGGACAGGTGCTCGACCAGGCGCGCTTTGCGCGAGGGTTCCGTCGGAAGAATCCGGAGAAACTCGCCCGCCATCTCTTCGCCGTCGCGGAAGAAGAAGTAGAGGATGAACAGCATCAGAAACAGGGACCCGAGCAGGCCGAGCGCGCCGAGCAGAAGGACCCTCGTGTTCGCCAGCGCGAAGTCGAGGACTCCCTTTGAGGCCGAGACCACCCATTGCTGGACGTCCTTCGCGCTCAAGGGCGTCTTCGCGTCCACCCAGCGGATCAATCTGTCGAGGACCGGGATTCGGAAGAGGTCCGCCGGCTTCTCGATCCGGTAACGCGTGCCGAGATCGGCGACTTTTGCGGCAAGGTCTCCCGCCTGTTTCGCGAACAGCATTCCCAGGAGGACGGTCGGGATGACGACGCCGACCAGCACGGCGAGCGTCAGGAGAAGCGCGGCGGCGCCGTTGCGGCCGTGAAACCGACTTCGGAGCGCCTTGTTGACGGGGTAAAGGATGAATGCCAGGAGGCCGGCCCACAGGATCGGGCTGACGAACGGCCGGAAGATGAGCCAGAGGAGGTAGAGCAGGAGCAGCGCGAAACCGATCGAGAACGCCCGCGCCGTGAATCGGTCTGAGCTCGTCACTCACCCCCGGCGGGCGATGCTATAGCATGAGCGGTTCGGTGAAGGCGCCCCGCCGAGGGCGACAGAGAGGGTCCTGAAAGACGTGACGAACATCCCCGACCGGGCTTACGCGGCGCGCGTGTTTCGCGAGGAAGCGGAGCGCGAAGGTTTCGCTCGGTCCGGCATCGCACGCGCGGAAACCCCGCCCGGCTTCGACCGCTTCCGGCAGTGGATCGCCGAAGGGCGCCATGCCGGAATGCGCTACCTCGAGGAAACTTCGGGCGTGCGAGCATCGCCGGCCGAGTTGCTTCCGGGAGCGAGGTCCGTCCTCTGCCTCGCCGCCCCCCACAGGCCCGAGCCGCAGATCGCGTCGGACGGGTCGCGCATCGCGCGCTACGCCGCCGGCCCCGACTACCACGGGACGTTGCGGGAGCGGGCGACCCGGCTCGCCGTGTCGATGGAGACCCGGCTCGGCGGCCGATTTTCCTGGCGCGTCTGCGTCGACTCGACGCCTCTGGCGGAGCGCTCCTTTGCTGCAGCTGCCGGCCTCGGCTGGATCGGCAAAAACGGCTGCCTGATCGACGTCGAGCTCGGATCTTTTTTTCTTCTCGCGGAGATCGTAACCGACCTCGACCTTCCGCCTGACGAGCCCGTCGCCGAGCGATGCGGTTCCTGTGTCCGCTGCCTCGACGCCTGCCCGACCGACGCGTTCGTGTCGCCGGGCGTGCTCGACGCGAACCGATGCATCGCCTACTGGACGATCGAACACCGCGGCGAGATTCCGGACGGCGTGAAGGGAAGCCTCGGGGACCGGGTGTTCGGCTGCGACGACTGTCAGGACGCCTGCCCGTGGAACGCGCCTCTGGGCACTGGCCGCACGGCGCCGGCCCCGGCGCGCGCGGACTGGATCTCGATGGGCCGGGGAGAGTTCCGCCGCGCGTATGGCGCCACCGCATTGAACCGCGCGGGCTGGAGAGGCCTTCAGCGCAACGCGATCCTGTCCGCCGGGTGTGAGGCATCGGCCGGTATCTCGAGGGAGGTCGAGCGGACGGGCGCGTGCCGGGACCGCGGAGTCGCGGATGCGGCGCGCTGGAGCCTTCCGCGGCTGCCTGCGCGAACGTCCGGCGCGGAGGCCGGCGGATGACGGCTCGCGATTCGCTGTTCCTCGTACTGTTCTGCCTTTCGGTCATTGTCTCGGCTTTCTTCGCGGCGGCGGAGACTGCCCTGGTTTCGCTTTCGAGAATCGACCTCCAGCGCCTCCGGGAAAAAGGCGACCGGAGGGGGGTGCTCCTGCGGGCGCTCAAGTCGAAGACGTCGGCGCTGCTCGCGACGATCCTGATCGGGCAGAACCTCGCCTTGAGCTCCGCGTCCGCCCTCGCGACCGCGCTCGCTACGGCATGGGTCGGGGAGCGATGGGGGGTGCCGGCGGCCATCATCATCTCGACCGTGACGCTGTTCATCTTCGCGGAAATGGCGCCGAAGGCGATCGGGGCCGCCTCCCCGCTCGCGATCTCGAGAGCGGTGGCCGTCCCGATGACGTGGTTCATGAAGGTGTTCTCCCCCGTCGTCACGCTGGTCGTCCAGCTGACGAGCCGCGGCCTGCGGCTCCTCGGCATCGCCGAAAAGTCTCCGGCGCTGACGGAAGAAGAAATGAAGAGCGTGTTCAACCTCGGCGCCGACGAAGGCGTCATTCACGGGGAGGAGCAGCGCCTTCTTCACAACGTCCTGGAGTTCGGCGACAAGACAGTCCGGGACATCATGGTGCCGAGGACTCGCGTCGTGGCGGTGCCCGACACCTCGCGATTTTCCGAGGTCCGTCTTTTCCTGCGCGAGCACAAGCTTTCGCGGCTCCCCGTCTACCGCGGCTCTCTCGACAACGTCGTCGGGATCCTGCACGCGAAGGACCTTTTCGACGTGACGGACGAGGAGGAGGCGAACTTCACGCTGTCGAAATACCTGGATCCTCCGTTTCTGGTCCCCGAGTTCAAGCTCGCCGAGGACCTGTTCCGCGAGATGCGGCGGAAACGCACGCACATGGCCGTCGTCGTCGATGAATTCGGCGGCACCGCGGGCATCGTCACGATCGAGGACGCGATCGAAGAGCTGCTCGGACCGATCCAGGACGAGTTCGACGAGGAGGAGACGCCAGGGTTCGTCGCCGCCGGGAAGCAGCGATTCATGCTCGAGGGCGCGTTTCGCCTCGACGACCTGGAGGAACAGTTCGGAATCGCGCTCCCACGCGACCAGGCAGAGACGATCGCCGGGCACCTGATGCACCGGTTCGGCCGCATCCCTCGCAAGGGGGAGCGGTGGCGGGGACGCCGGGCCGACTTCGTCGTGGAAGAGGCCAGCCCGACGGGGATCGACCGCGTGCTGATGATTCTTCCCGAGCAAAAAGAAGGCGAAGCGCCGCGAGACGCGGCTGCCCGCCGATAGGAGCGAATTCGTGCAGACCGTCACTCTGATTCGAGGGGACGGGATCGGGCCGGAAGTTTCCGACGCCGTCCTGTTCATCCTCGCCGCCGCCGGCGCTCCGATCACGTTCGAGGAGGCGGTGGTCGGGCGCGCCGCGGAGCTGGCCGAAGGCGACCCGCTGCCTCCGCGGGTGATCGACTCGATCCGCCGGAACCGAGTCGCTCTGAAGGGACCCGTGGGAACCCCGGTCGGGAAGGGGTTTGTGTCGGTGAATGTCCGGCTCCGCAAAGCTCTCGACCTCTACGCGAACCTCCGTCCGGTCAAAAACGTGCCGGCGGTCGTCAGCCGCTTCGAGGGAGTCGACCTCGTCGTCGTGCGCGAGAACACGGAAGACCTCTACAGCGGGCTCGAGCACATCGTCGTCCCGGGAGTCGTCGAGTCGCTCAAGATCATCACCGAGTACGCATCCACACGGATCGCCCGATACGCTTTCGAGTACTCGCGGCGGCACGGGCGCCGGCGGGTGACGGCGATTCACAAGGCCAACATCATGAAGCTCTCGGACGGGCTCTTCCTCGACTGCTTCCGGAAGGTCGCCGAGGACTATCCCGACATCCAGGCGGACGATCGGATCGTCGACGCGGCGTGCATGCGCCTCGTCATGAACCCCGAGACGTTCGACGTCCTGCTTCTCGAGAACCTTTACGGGGACATCGTCTCCGACCTCGCGGCAGGTCTCGTCGGGGGGCTGGGGCTCGTTCCCGGCGCGAACATCGGCCCCGACGTCGCGATCTTCGAAGCTGTGCATGGGACGGCACCGGACATCGCGGGGCAGGACCGGGCCAATCCGACCGCCCTGCTGATGAGCGCGGTTCTGATGCTGAGGCATCTGCAGTTGCCCGACATCGCGGATCGGGTCGAGACCGCTCTGCTCGCGACGATCGCCGAAGGGTCCCGCACCACGGACATCGGCGGCTCGCTCGGCACGGCCGCCTTCTCAAGGGCCGTGGCCGAGAAGGTGCGCTAGGACCCGGTGCCGGAGATCCGGATCCCAGAGCAGCCCCGGGAACGGAGCCGGCAGCTCTCTTCATTCCCGATGTCGGCGGACGAGGCGCTCTGGGCAGGAGGGCCTGCGCCCGCTTTTCCGTCGTCGGCGCCGCTCGAAGTCGAGATCGGCAGCGGCAAGGCACGGTTCTTAGTCGAGGCGGCTCGGGGGGCTCCCGGGCACAACTTCGTGGGGATCGAGCGATCTCTCTCCTACTACCGGATCTGCAGGGATCGCGTCGCCCGGGCTGGCCTGTCGAACGCTCGGATGGTGAGAGCCGACGGGCGCCTTTTCGCCGAGTCCCTGGCGCCGTCGTGCGTGCGCGCGTTTCACATCTATTTTCCCGACCCCTGGCCGAAGAAAAAACAGAAGAAGCGCCGGCTTTTGGACGGCGTCACGATCGAGATCCTCGCGGACCGGCTCGAGCCCGGCGGTCACCTGCGGATCGCGACCGACCATTCCGGCTACGGCAGCGGGCTCGATCCGATCTTAGAATCCGTCCCGTCCCTCCGGCGGCTCGACTGGGAGGCGCTTCCGCCGCCTCCGCCGACCCATTACGAGCTGAAGTATCGGCAGGAGGGTCGCCCCATCTGGCGATACCTGCTCGTAAAGGGGAAGGGGTGATCTCAGGTCCTGGCGTTGACTGGTCGCGTCAGCCGGGCGGCGAGACCGCGACGATACGGCGCAGAAAGATCGCGAAGTACTGCGCGCCGGACCCGAGCGCTATCACGACGACCACCCACAGCGCGACTTTTCCCGGCAGTGCGAGGACGTCATAGCGCTCTGAGAGAATCAGGAGGGAGATGGCCGCGATCTGTGAGGCCATCTTGAGCTTCCCCCACGCCGACGCGGCGATGATGACGCCCTGATCCGCGGCGATCGCTCGGAGGCCCGTGACGGCGAACTCGCGTCCCACCACCACCACCGCAATCCAGGCGGGCACCAGGCCCACCTCCACGAGCGAGATGAACGCCGCCGAGATGAGCAGCTTGTCCGCAATCGGATCGAGGAGGGTGCCGAGCGTCGTGATCTCGCCGCGCCGCCGCGCGAGCCATCCGTCGAGAAAATCGGTCACGGTCGCGGTCAGGAAGATCGCCAGCGCCACGATCTCCCGCCCTTCGAACTTCGTCAGAAGGACGACGACGAGAAAGGGTACGAGAAAGATCCGGAGGAGGGTGAGAGCGTTCGGGAGATTGAGCTTCAAGAGATTTGGGTGGCGGTCGTCTTCTGCCTGAACGCGAAGGCGGCCCGCACCCGGTGATAATAGCTCCATGAACGTCCCCTGCCCGGTGCACGGGAACAAGCGCGCGCATCGGGGATGCCACCGCTGCCGTCAGCCGATCTGCACATTGTGCGAGCTGAAGCTCCGGGGCCATCTTTACTGCTCCACAAAGTGCGCGCGCGAGGCGGGCCGCGCGGAAATGGGCCTTCGGCTGCGCCGCCGGCTCGGCCGCCCTGTGCCGCCGCGACTCGCGATCCTGGCCGTTCTGCTCGCCTGCTCGGCGCCGGCCCTTCTGGCGCTCCGCACCGTAGCCGAGCTCGACCGATTGAATGCCCCGTCCCGGTTTTCTCCCGCACGCCGCCCGCCACTCGCCCGTATAGACCGGGTGACCGCCGGACCCGAAGGAGCCCTGATCGAGGGCACCGCCCCGGCGGGCGCCGCCGTGTTCCTGTTTTCCGGCGGCCAGTTCAGCGCGACGACCGTGGCTGGCGACGGGCGATTCCGGTTCGAGCGCGTCCAGTCGCCCGGCCCGTACCGCGTCGGAGCGCTTCCGCTCGCGGCGCCAGCGCCCGAGGAACCCGCTTCTGCGGCTGCCGGGCTCGCCGTCCGCGATGCCTCGCCGAAAGCTTCAGCTTTCCCGCTCCCACACCCGGTGTCTCCCCCGTCTGCCGCGCTTTCCGCTGCCGGTCCCGGGCCCGCCGCATCGGTCGGGCGGCCTAAGGATCCTGCGCCGGTCGCCGTTTCCCTCCCCGCTCCGGCCGCGGTCCCTGTTCCCGCGCCGGTGTCGCGCGGCGAAGGACGCCTTCCGTCGGTTCCCGATCTGGCGAGGGGGCCGCGGGACCGCCGCGAAGTTCTCGTCTCGTTTGACGCCGGGTCGTCCGACCGCGGAGCCGGGCAGATCCTGGACGCGCTTCGGTCGCACGGCGTCCGGACGACCATCTTCCTGACCGGCGAATTCATCCGGCGATACCCGGACATCGTGAGGCGGATCGTCGCGGACGGGCACGAGGTCGGAAACCACACCGAGACGCATCCCCACCTGACGACGTACGCGACCGACGGACGCCAGGCGACCCGGCGCGGGGTCGACCGCGCGTTCGTCACCGCCGAGCTGTCTCGCACCGATGCCCTGTTCCGGGAAGCCACCGGTCATCACCTCGCACCGTTCTGGCGGGCGCCGTTTGGCGAACACAACGAAGAAGTGCGCCGGTGGGCCGCCGAGGCGGGCTACTGGCACGTCGGATGGACCGGGGGCCGCGCGGGACTCGACGGCCTGGACTGGATCTCGAATCCCCGATCCCGCGGTTACCGGACCTCGGGCCGGGTGGTCGAAACCCTGGTCGAACGCGCCGAGAATGGCGGGATTGTTCTGTTACACCTCGGCAGCGACCGCGACGATCCGGTCGCGCCGAAGATCCCGCTCCTCCTCGAGGGTCTGTCGGCGCGCGGATTCCGGTTCTCGCGCGCCTCCGAGTTTCTCGCGCGCGAAGGGTTGACGGACGACCGGCTCGCCCAGATCCGATTTCCCCGCGCGCCCGCGCCCGCCTCGCATTGAGCTTTCCCCTCGGGACGGACGGATGGCGGGGTGTCATCGCCGACGGCTGCACCTTCGCGTCTATCGAGCGCCTCGCCGCGGCGACTGCCGAGGTCTATCGCTCCCTTCCGACGGGAGACACGCGCGCGATCGTCGTGGGCCACGACACCCGCTTCTTTTCTCCGGAGTTCGCGCGCCGCGCCGCGGACACCCTCGCTCGCGGAGGCGTGGACGTTCTCCTGACCGACCGCCCGATTCCGACGCCGGCCGTGTCGGAGCACGTCGTGCATCTCGGGCTCGCCGGAGGGGTCGCGATCACGGCCAGCCACAACCCGGGCGAATACAACGGTTTCAAGATCAAGTCACATTTCGGCGGGAGCGCGCCGCCGGAACTCTATGGTGACGTGGAGAGGGCGGCGGGACGCGCTCCGGCGCCGTCGCCGCGTGCCGGGACGGTCCGCGTCCTCGACCTGCTGGGTCCTTACCGCGAGCGCCTCGGTCAGCGCGTGGATCTCGATTCCATGCGGCACGCCGGCCTCTCGGTCCTCGCGGACTCGATGCACGGGGCGGCGGGATCCCTGGTCCCGGACATGCTCTCCGGAGGGAAAACGCGCGTCGTCCCGTTTCGCTCCGAGGGCGATCCGCTGTTCGGCGGCGTGCATCCAGAGCCGATCGCGGCGAACCTCGGGGCCGCTTCGGAGAAGGTCCGGAGCGAACGCCTCGACCTCGCGGTCGCACAGGACGGAGACTCGGACCGGCTCGGCGTGCTCGACGGCCGGGGGCGCTTCGTCTCGCCGCACAAGGTCCTGGCGCTCCTTCTGCTGCACGCCTATCGACGCCGGGGGTTGACGGGGGGGATCGCGAAGACGTTCTCGACGTCCCTTCTCATCGACCGGGTCGCCGCCTCTCTGGAGGTGCCCCTCACGGAGACGCCCATCGGCTTCAAGTACCTGGCGGACCTGATGAACCGCGGGGAGGCGGATGCCGGGGGCGAGGAGAGCGGCGGATACGCGTTCTCCTTTCACCTCCCGGAGCGCGACGGGGTCTTGAACGCGCTCCTCCTGATCGAGAGCCTCGCGCTGTCCGGCCGGAACCTGGATGGCGCCCTCGAAGATCTCGCGGCGGAGTTCGGTGAGTTTGCATACGGCCGCCTCGACGTCTATCTTCCCGTCGAGATGATCACCGCCTTCCTTCAGATGGTGCGGCGGCAGCCGCCCGCCGAAATCGTCGGCGAACCGGTCACCGGGGTGAGCGACCTCGACGGCGTCAAGTATTCCTTCGGCCGGCGCGGCTGGCTCCTCCACCGACTGTCGGGCACCGAGCCCATGGTGCGCCTCTACTGCGAGCACGAAGACCAGGGTTCGGTTGATCGGATCCTCGAGGCCGCGCGGGGACGGCTCGAGCGCTTCGCGCGTTCCTGACGTGTCCGGGCGCCTGAGGATCGATTGACGTTCGCGCCGGCGGCCTTCCTGACCGCGCAGTGGCGCGAGCTCGCGATGCTCCACTACGAAATCGATCCTGCCGTGCTAGCGCCGGACTGTCCCGCCGGAACCGAGATCGCAACGTTCGAGGGCCGCAGCTTCGTCAGCCTGATCGGGTTTCTTTTTCGCGAAACGCGCGTGCTCGACGTGCCCGTTCCCTTTCACCAGGAGTTCGAGGAAGTGAACCTTCGTTTTTACGTCCGAAGGCGGGTGGACGGGAAATGGCGGCGCGGCGTCGTCTTCGTCCGCGAGATCGTCTCGTCGCCGGTCCTCGCCCTCGCCGCGCGGGCGCTGTATGGCGAGCGCTATCTCGCATTGCCGACCCGCCATCGCCTGGAATCCGGCGAGGAGGAGACCCGCGCCACGTACGGCTGGACCTTCGAAAGCCGCGAAAGTCAACTCTCGGTGACGGTGTCGGGGCCGGCCAGCATCCCGCAGCCCGGCTCGGCGGAGGAGTTCCTCGTCAACCAGCCGTGGGGATACACGAGGCGCGGCCCCTCACGCACGCTCGAGTACCGTGTGGAGCATCCGGAATGGAAGATCCGGAACGCGGTGGCGTCGGCGCTCGATTGCGACGTCGCGCGGCTGTACGGGAAAACGTTCGTGGCCGCGCTCGCCGGGAAGCCATCGTTCGCGTTTCTGGCGGACGGCTCCGCGGTGACCGTATTTACGGGCGCGACAATCGACCTGGCGACCGGACAAGGATCGCCGGTACCCTGACGCGCCTTCGTGCGCGCGGAACGCGCGCTGCCGGCACCGCGAAACGAGTCAGGACCTGCGGTCGGCGTCCGCGGTGCGGGCGAGATCGGAAGCGCGGCGGCGCGGGCGCGGCGGTTCGGTCATAACCGTGCCGCGCCCCTCGAAACGAATCTTCGGCGCGCTGCCGATGTCCGGCATCATCACTTCTTCGAGGAAGCGGTCTTCGAGCACGGAGGGGACGAGCTCACCCGTCCACGCCACGAGGTCGCGGGACGAGACGTTCAACGGGAACTCAGGAGTCACGTCGTGGGAGAGAAGCGGACCGCCGACTGAGAGAATCACGCTTCCGCGTCCGAAGATCTTCAGGATGTCGACGCGGCGGTTCATCCGAAAGTCGTGGATCGGCTCCAGTCGGAACGAAAGGCCGTGGTCGAGGGCCAGGACCCGGCTTCCCTCGAGAAACAGCGCGTGTCCGTTCATGTCGCGCCGGTAAGCCTGCCGCCCCGGATCGTTGACGAAGAGGTAACCGCGGCCATCCGCCCGGAGGATCTTCTCGAGACGGGTTCCGCGGAAGCTCGACTCGGAGGAGAAGCGCATTTTTCCGCTGTACCAGACGACGGATCCCTTCCGGACGTACACCACGCCCCGCGACGCGATCTCGAGCCCTCCCTCGGGGCGCACATGAAAGAGCGGACGCGATTCGATCTCATCGTGGGACGGAGCGCCCCCGTCCCGCGCCGCCCGCACGGCGACCTGCGGCCGCGACAGGGGTTCTGCCGGCACAGGGGTTTCCTGCGAGGCGGCGGCCGCGGCCCGGGCCTCGCGGGAGAGGGGCCCCGAAAGCTCCCTGACCTGGGATCGCGAGTCGGCGTCTGGAGACGAGTCGCTCCCGGTGTTTTCCTCGAGATCGCGGGCAACAGAGGAGCCAGGAGCAAGAATCTGAGCGGGCGCGTCCACGCTCAAAAACGCCGGCTCGTCGGCGAGCTCGGCTTCTGGAAACGGCGCGAGCATCAGCTCGGACACGCGGATGCGATCGGTTCGTTCGGGGTCAGCCGCTTCCTTCGATGAAGTCTCGGAGGCAGCCGGAGGCGCTGGCGGCGCCGGGAGCTCCTCGGCCTCGTACCTCTCTACCGGGGGGGGCGGGTCCGGGACGATGGCCGGATCCGGAAGCGCCTCGACCGGGCTGAGGATCTGTCGCTGCTCGGCAGGGGGCACCGCCGCCGCCCGCTCTTCGGGCAGCGCGGCCGGTTCGGTGGCCGCTGCAGGACGCGCCGCCGGCACGGGAGCAGCGAGCTTCAGCGGAGTGGGGGACGGGAGAGACCGCGAGACCGCGGGCGCCGAGACGCGGGCCCCCGGTTCGCGCACGTTGCGCCGCAACGCCTCCTCGATTTCAACGACGACGCGCTTCGCGCCCGCGTACCGCAGATGTTCGAGCGCCAGGCCGAGCTTTCCGCGCATCCGATAGAGGAGTCCGAGGTACAGGTGGCTACGGACGTGATCGGGCTGCAGCTCGAGGGCGCGGCGCAGCTCCTGCTCCGCCTCGACGAGCACGCCCGCCTTGAACAGAATGAGCCCCAGGTTCGAATGTAGCACCGCGGACGCGGGATTGTTCTGAAGCAACGCGCGACACGCGCGCGCCGCCTCGTTGTAATAACCGCGCTTGAACTCGATGACCGAAAGGAGATTGAGGACATCCTCGTCGTTCGGGCGCGCGAGTGCGGCGAGGTCGAGTTCCTGCCGCGCCACGTCGTAGCGCTCCTCGTCGAGATGTTTCCGCGCACGCGACAGATGTACGACGAACACGCCCTGTTCCGCCGCCGTGACGTCGCCCGTGCTTGTGGTAACCCGCGACACGCCGCCGCCCTCGACCCTAACTGCGCAGGCCGGAGCGCGCCGAAAGCTCCGTCGTGATCACCGGGCGGTTGTTCCTGTCCCGCATCATGCGGACCGGCCTCCCCACCACCCTCCAGTTCTCGTTCGCGGGCCGGCCGAAGCCGCCGCCGAGCTCGGCTTTTCCGTAATACGCCGTCAACCCCTTGTTGACGTAGAGCCGCGTTTCGTTGAAGGGAGGAATTCCGCCGTACCGCGCGACCGCGCCTTCGCCCGCGTTGTACGCGGCGAGCGACTTTTCAACACTTCCGTTGTAAACGCCGAGAAGGTACGCCAGATGGCGGGCGCCCCCGGAAATGTTCTCCGCGGGATCGAAGGAATTGCGGACGCCGTACTGGCCGGCGGTGTCCGGCATGAGCTGCATCAGGCCGCGCGCGCCCTTGCGGGAGACGGCCGACGGATTGAACGCCGACTCGATGAGCATCACCGACTTGACCAGTTTCGGATCGACCGACGCCGCGCGCGCCGCCCGGTCGATGAGGCCGTCGTAGAGCGAAGGAATCCGGACCCTCGACGCGAGCCACGCGTCGCTCCTGTGGATCGATTCTCGCGAGGTCGAGCCGACCCCGTCGTTGTAGATGAAGTGCTTCCCGTCCTTGACGCCGACGCGCACGGTGGCCGGAGCGACGCCACAAAGCGCCACGAGCGCGCCGAAACCGAGCAAGATGCGACGTTTCATCTTTTCCTGCCGTGTTTTTTGTTCAGATTGCGAGCGCAGAATTATAACGCCCTCGAGGCTGGAGGATGGCCGCCAGCGGCTCGTGAGCGGGCATCGGAGTCAGGAGATCGCGCTTAAGCCGTGTACTTTCAGCGGATTAGCGCGGCGCCTGCGTTCCCGGCCAGGATCTCCCGCACGGCCGCCTCAGCCTCCCGCAACGCCGTGGGGAGGAGGCCTTCGTCCTTGCCGCCGGCCTGGGCGAGATCCGCTTTCCCGCCCCCGCTTCCCCCGAGCGCTTTCCCGATCCGGGACGCGACCGATGAGGCCGGAATCCTCGGCGAGAGATCCGGCGTGACCGCAACGACGACGGCCGTCTTTCCGTCCTTCGCGGTGCCAGCAACGATGATGCCGCTCTTCAATCTCGAGCGCAGTGTGTCGGAGAGATTGCGCAGCTCCGGGATCGAGAGCCCCGGAGCGATCCGCGTCAGGACCCGCACGCCCTCGACCTCGACCGCTTCCGACGCCCCCGCGCCGACCTCGCCCGAAGCGAGCCTCAACTTCAGCGAGGCGACCTCGCGCTCGAGCGCGCGCAGCCGCTCCTCTCTCTCCTGCCAGCGGGAGACGAGCCCTTCGCGCGGGGCTTGCGCGGCGGCGGAAATCTCGGAGAGCGTCCGCTCGTCCTGCTGCAGCAGCTCGACCGCCCCGAGTGACGTCACCGCCTCGAGGCGCCGGACGCCCGCGGCGAGGCCCTTGTCGGAGACGATCTTGAACGCGCCGATCTCCCCGGTGCGATTCACGTGGCATCCGCCGCAGAGCTCGACGGAAACGCCGGGCACCGACACCACGCGAACGCGCTCGCCGTATTTCTCGCCGAAGAACATGTCCGCGCCCTGGCTCCGCGCGTCTTCCATGGTCATGACTTCCTTCGACACGAGAGCGTCGCGGAGAACAGATTCGTTGACGATCCGCTCGATCTCGGCGATCTGCTCGGGCGTGGGAGCCGTCGCGATCGCGTAATCGAAACGCATCCGATCGGGCGCGACGAGCGAGCCCATCTGCCGGGCGCCCGCCCCGAGCACCTGCCGGAGAGCCGCGTGCAGAAGGTGGGTGCCCGTGTGGTTCGCCTGCGTGCGCCGTCGCGGCCATTCGGGAACTTCCATCGTGACCCGGGTCCCCCCGGCGAGCCGCCCCCGAAGAACCCTCACGCGGTGGGCGATGACGGCGGGCACCGGGCGCCGCACGTCCTCGACCTCCGCCTCGCCGCCCTCCCAGGTCCACACCCCGCGGTCCGCGACCTGGCCTCCCCCCTCGGGATAGAACACCGTCCGGTCGGTGACCGCGTCCCCGGTCTCCCCCGCCGAAAGGGACTCGACGGGCGCCCCGTCGCGGACGAGGCCTAAGACGAGCGCGTTCTGAATGGTCGTGAAATCCTGCTCTGGATAGCCGCGGAACTCGGAATGCCCGGCCGGAAGTGCGAGCCGTTCGAACACCGCCCCGTCGGACGCGTCGAAACGCGCGGACGCGCGAGAGGACGCCCGCTGCTTTTCGAGAAGCTCTTCGAATCCCGGCCTATCGAAGGAAACACCTTCATCTCCGGCGATCTCCTCGATGAGTTCGAGGGGAATTCCGTGCGTGTCGTAGAAGCGAAAGACCACATCGCCGGGAATCGCCGATTCCCCGCGGCGGCGCAGATCGGATATTGCCTCGCCCATCCGGTCGGCACCGATAGACATTGTCCTCGCGAAGCGGCGTTCCTCGTCCCGCAGCGTCATCCCGATCTTTTCCACTTTGAGTAGCTTCGAAGGGCCGCCGGCATCGAAATAAACCCCCGCGAATACATCGGCGACAGAGGGTACGAGCTGGGAGAGGAATGGCTGATCGAACTCGACACCCAGGCGTCGCGCATAGCGCAGGGCGCGACGGATGATTCGCCGCAGGACGTATCCGCGACCCTCGTTCGAAGGCAGCACCCCGTCCTCGATCAGCATCGTGGCGGCGCGAGCATGGTCGGCGACGACCCGGAACGGGGCGTCCTCGACCGCCATGCCGCCGGCATACGTCTTTCCCGTCAACTCCTCGATTTTGTTCAGGATCGGCCGGAAGAGATCCGTATCGAAGTTGTTGTTGGCACCCTGGAGGATCGCGGTGATCCGCTCGAGGCCGGCCCCCGTGTCGACCGACGGCTTCGGAAGCGGCGTCATCGCGCCGGAAGCGTCGCGCTCGAACTGCATGAAGACGAGGTTCCAGACTTCCATCGTCGTGTCGCCCTCGCCGTTAACGAGCTCTGGCCGGTTCTTCGCCGGGTCACCGGGGGTCTCTCCCTGGTAGTAGTGAAGCTCGCTGCAGGGTCCGCACGGGCCCGTCTCCCCCATGGACCAGAAGTTTTCCTTCTCGCCGAACCGCAGGATCCGGTCCTTCGGAAGGAACGCCTCCCAGAGATTCGCCGCTTCGTCGTCATCCGTGAACACGGTGGCCCAGAGACGGTCGGGTGCGAGCCCGTACCCGGTCTCCGGCGACGTTATGAGCTCCCAGGCGAAGGCGATCGCGTCCTTCTTGAAGTAGTCGCCGAACGAGAAGTTCCCGAGCATCTCGAAGAACGTCTGGTGCCGCCCCGTGTAGCCGACGTTGTCTAGGTCGTTGTGCTTGCCGCCGGCGCGGACGCATTTCTGCGAGCTCGCCGCCCGCGAATACTCGCGCTTCTCGCGCCCGGTGAAGACGTCCTTGAACTGGTTCATCCCGGCGTTCGTGAAGAGCAGGGTCGGATCTTCCGCCGGGATCAGGGACGAGGAAGAAACGCGGCGGTGCCCGCGCTCCTCGAAGAACTTCAGGAAGGTCTCGCGAACCTCAGCCGATGTCCATTTCGTCGTCTTCATGAGAGCCTTTCATCATTGCAGAGATCGCGTCTCCCGCGAAACCCTTCCGAGAGAGCGCGCCCATGACCCGACGCCGCCGCGCGGCGGGATCGAGGCCCTCGCTCCTGCGCCAGAGAACGTCAAACGCGCGGCGGAGCGCCGTTTGTTCCGCCCCCGCGCCCTCGGAGTCGAGCGCCGCGTTCGCGGTCTCCTTCGGAAACCCGAGCGCCGCGAGCTCCCGCACGATGCGCGCCCTTCCGTAGCGGCCGGAGCGCGCCCGGACCACCGAGCGGGCGGCGGCGAGGTCGTCCAGCCACCCGTCGTGGACGAGGCGCTCGATGGCCGCGCGGACGGCGGCGCGCTCGAAACCGCGGCGCTCGAGCGTCCGCGCGAGATCCTCGGAACCCCGCGGTCTGACGGTCAGGAGCCGGAGGGCGACCGTCCGGATGGCGGTCTCGGAAGCGGGATCAACCGGAGCACTGGGCCGTCTGGAGCGCACGGACTAAAGATAGCGAATCGGGCCCCACGAAGGTCGATTCCCGACTCCCGATTCCCGATTCCCGAATCAATTGACCGCGGAGGACCGCGGTCGTCTCGCTCCCGGCGGTCGCTCGGCTCAGCCCCGCCCGTGCCCGGGGTTTCCCTGGCGGCTGAAGTCGAAGGGCGACTCTTCCTCTCCGAGCGGGTTGAAGTCCGACGGAGCCTCGAGCTCGGCGTCCATCTCCTCGCGAGCGAGGTCTGCCGTCGACTGGATCCCCTGGATCTTCAGCTTGAACTCGTTCGCGTTCGTGGCGCGTTTCAGGGCCTCTTCCAGGGTGATGAGGCCGGATTTGTAGAGCTGATAGAGGGACTGGTCGAACGTCTGCATTCCGTACTGCGACGTGCCGGCCTGGATCGCGTCCTTGATGAGCTTGGTCTTCTCCTTGTTCTCGATGCACTCGCGCACGTACGCAGTCCGGATCAGGATCTCCGCGGCCGGAACGCGGCCGAGACCGTCGGCGCGCGGCATGAGGCGCAGCGAGATGACGGCCTTCAAGACCGCGCCGAGCTGGAGCCGGATCTGCTTCTGCTGGTGGGGCGGGAAGACCGAGATGATGCGGTTGACGGTCTCGGTGGCATCCAGGGTGTGCAGAGTCGAGAACACGAGATGGCCCGTCTCCGCAGCCGTCAGCGCGGTCTCGATCGTCTCGTAGTCGCGCATTTCGCCGACGAGGATGACGTCGGGGTCCTGACGCAGGGCGCTTCGCAGCGCCACGCCGAAGCCCTTGGTGTCCACCTCGACCTCGCGCTGGTTGATGATCGACTTCTTGTCCCGGTGGAGGAACTCGATCGGATCCTCAATCGTCATGATGTGCTCGTTGCGGATCGTGTTGATGTGGTCGATCATCGCGGCGAGCGAGGTAGATTTCCCCGAGCCGGTCGTCCCGGTGCAGAGGACCAGGCCCCGCTGCTCGGAGCAGATCTTTTCGAGGACCGGCGGGAGGAGCAGCTCCCGGACGCTCAGGATACGGGCGGGAATGACGCGGAGGACGAGGCCGACGGTCCCGCGCTGCTGAAAGATGTTGCACCGGAACCGGCCCAGGTTCGGGACCGAATACGCGATGTCGATCTCGTAGTCGTTCTTGAACTTTTCCTTCTGGCGGGCCGACATGATGGAGAACGCCATCGCGATGGTGTCCTCCTGCATCAGGCGCCGGACGTCCGTCATGGGAGTGAGCACTCCGTCCACGCGGAGGACGGGAAAGGCGCTGACCTTCAGGTGGAGGTCGGACGCTTTGCGCTCCACGGCGACCTTGAGGAGATCGTTGATGTGCATGAATTGGCCTCTTTTGCTGTTCAGGATAAGCGGGTTTGGGGGCGAAGGGAAGCGGGGAGGCGGTTTAGCGGCCTGACTTTTCGCATTTTTGGGTGTGGGTCGGTCGCCCGCACCCAGAAACGACGCGGCGACCTGTCCGCGAGTACCGCTTTATTCGAGGCGCTGACTCTGGGCAATCGACGCCGCGACCTTTTCGCGCTGGGCGGGCGCCGCGGGTCAGGTCTGGACCGGGGTCTCCACGGACACCGGAGTCAACCAGCCGTACCGATCTTCGCTCTCGCCGGCCAGGAGCGCGAAGAACTCTTTCTGGAGGCGCTCGGTCACGGGCCCCCGGGAGCCCGCTCCTACCGGGATGCGGTCGACGGACCGCACCGGCGTCACTTCCGCGGCCGTCCCGGTGAAGAACACTTCGTCGGCGATGTAGAGCATTTCGCGGGCGATCTGCTGCTCGACCACGGTGTAGCCGGCGTCCCGAGCCAGGGTCATGATCGAGTCGCGGGTGATGCCGGGCAGGATCGTTCCCGCCAGGGGCGGCGTCAGGATCCGGCCCCCGTAAACCAGGAAGATGTTCTCTCCGCTGCCTTCGGAGATCCGGCCGGCATTGTCGAGAGCGATCCCCTCGGTGTAGCCGTTGGTGATCGCTTCCATCTTGATCAGAGCCGAATTCAGGTAATTACCCGTCGCCTTCGCCATCGCCGGAAACGTGTTCGGCGCCATTCGGTTCCAGGAGGACACGCAGACGTCCACTCCGCTCTCGATCGCCTCGTCGCCCAGGTACTTTCCCCACTTCCAGACGGCGATCAGCATCTCGACCGGACTGCGGAACGGGTTCACCCCGAGCGCCCCGAGGCCGCGGTACACGAGGGGGCGCACGTAGCAGTCCTCGTATCCATTGGCGCGGATCGTCTCGAAGATCGCGTCCTTGAACTCCGTGCGGGAGTAGGGCACCTCCATCCGGTACACCTTGCACGAGTGGTACATGCGCTCGATGTGCTCGTCGAGGCGGAAGGCGGCCGTCCCGGTCCTGGTCTTGTAGACGCGAAGGCCTTCGAACATGCCCGAGCCGTAGTGGAGGACGTGCGAGAACGCGTGGATCTTCGCGTCGGCGAAGTCGACGAGCTTTCCGTTCATCCAGACTTTTTTGACATCTTCGTAGGACACTTCGAGACCTCCCTTGTTGTCGGGGCTCCGGGGCAGGCAGGCAAGTATCTCGCAAAGTATCTCGCAAGGCGTCCGGCGACGGAAGCGCATTCGCCCGGCAGGTCCCGTCGTGGGGCGTAGGGCTCAGACGAACCTGGAGAGCGACGGGAACGTTCCATTTTCCGCATCCGAAGTTCTTCCGCGCGCGCTACCTCCGCTCCATCGCGGCGCGCGCCAGAACCACGGCGGCAACCGCCGCCGTCTCAGTCCGCAGCGTCGGGGTCGGAAGGCGGATCGCACGCCATCCCGCAGCGCGCGCGAGCTTCACCTCGTCGGGCGCCCACCCGCCCTCCGGTCCGACGAGCAGGGCGGCGGAAGCGGAAATTCTGCTCGAGGGGAACGGCTCGCCCGAAAAATCGATGACCGCGCGAAAACCGCCGGGGGCCGACGCGAGGGCGTCCGTGAGAGCGATCGGTCCCTCGCATCGCATCCAGCGCGCGCTCCCGGACTGCTTCGCGGCCTCCCTCGCGAGCCGGTCCAGCCGGGCGGCGACGCCCGGCGCCGCCCGGTAGGGCTGCGCGCGGGCGGAGTGCACGACCGCCAGTATCGCGACGCCGAGCTCCCCCGCCTTTTCGGCGATCCAGGACAGACGCTCGGACCGGACGGCCGCAACACCGAGCCAGAGCGCGACGTCTCGCTCGCGCGCGGGCCGCACGCCGGAAACGCTCACGACGACGGCGTCGCGCGCGGCGGAGACGATCTCGGCATCGCCCTCGGCCCCCGTGCCGTCGATCAGCACGACGACGTCGCCGACGCCGAGCCGCCGCGACCGCGCGTGCGAGCGTTCCTCCTCGGGAAGCGGGAGCCGCTCGCCCGGGGGAGGGATCGCGGGGACTATGAAGCGCGGCCGAGACACACGCACACCCATTCGTTCTCGGCGCGGCGGCCGGACAGCGCGAACTGCGGGGAGCGGAGGCGTTGCGTCACTTCGCTCTCTCGCTCGCGCGGGATCCCGGAGAGAATCAGCCGGCCGCGCGGCTCGACGCGGGCGAGAACGTGCCGGCGGATCGCGAAGAACTCCTCCGGGAGCATGTTCGCCACGACCAGCGGAAATCGGCCGACCACCGCGGAGATGGGCGCGGCCAGGAGCGAGACGCGCGAGCCGAACGCGTGACGCCGCAGGTTCTCCTGCGCGACGCAGACCGCGTCGAAGTCGACGTCCAGGCCGAGGGCCGACGCCGCGTTGAGCCCTGCGGCGGCGAGCGCGAGGACGCCGGAGCCGGTTCCCACGTCGAGCACTCGGAGACCCGCAGGCGGCTCGTCGGCCAGAGCGAGAAGGGCCAGCCGCGTCGATTCGTGGCCGCCGGTCCCGAAGGCGCGCGACGCGGGCAGCCGCAGGGCGATCTTCCCCGCGGGCGCGACGGAGTCGGATGGATCCCCGGGGTCTATCCAGAACCTCTCTCCCACCGCGAACGGTCGGGACGCCGCGCGGAACGCCTCAAAGGGGTCGCCCTCGGCGATGCCCGTCACGAGTTCGGACCGGATTCCCCTCGCGGTCAGGGCAGCGGAGGCTTCGAAAGCGGACGCGTCTTCCCGAAAACAAGCGACGAGATTCCTGCCCTCTTCCACGAACCCGAGCGGCGAAAAAAGGGAGAGCACGCCGACGACGAGATCGTCCCCCCCCCGCCCGGGAACGGTCAGTCGGGAAAAGGAGGGGCGGGGCACAAAGAACTCAGCGCGCGGGAGTGGAGCGGAACAGGGTTCGTCCGCCCGTCCGCCGGCCGCGGGCGGACGAGGACCGCGCACACGCATTAGGAAAAGATCTTCTTCGCTTTTCCGAGAACGCCGCGCGGCTCGACGGGCGCGCCGGTCATCTCGGCATAGCGGCGCAGCAGGTCTTTCTCATCGTGCGACGGCGACTCGGGGACCAGGACGGAAGCCCGCACGACGAGATCGCCGCGACCGCGCTGCCCGAGTCGTCCGAAGCCCTTCCCGCGGAGGCGGATCTCGGAGCCTACGCGGGCGCCGGCCGGAATCGAGACCTTCTCGGGCTCTTCGAGCGTCGGAATCGTCATTTCACCGCCGAGGACGAGCGTGGGAAACGGAACCTCGAGAGACAGGACGACGTCGTCGCCTTCCCGGGCGAAGACCTCATCCTCGGCCACCGTCAGCACGACGTACAGGTCGCCGCGCGGACCGCCGTCGCCGCCGGCGTCCCCCTCGCCCGCGAGGCGAAGACGGCTGCCGGTCTCGACTCCGGCCGGAATCTTGATCTTCAGGTCCCGGCTTTCGCGGCGCCGCCCCTCTCCGTGGCACTCCGGACACGGCTTCTCGATGATCTTTCCTTCGCCGTGGCAATTTCCGCACGGCCGCGTGACCGTCAGGAATCCCTGCGAGAACCGCTGCCGCCCCGCGCCGCGGCAGACGGGGCAGGTCTTCGGCTTCGTGCCCTTCTCGGCGCCCGAACCGGCACAGGTGGCGCACCGCTCCAACCTCCCGAGCACGAGAGGGGCCTCGACTCCAAATGCGGCGTCGGAAAACGAGATCTCCATCCGGTACATGAGGTCGCTGCCCTGACTCGCCCCTCCGCCCGCTCCTCCGCCCATCCCGCCGAAGAGTTCGCCGAAAAGGTCGGAAAGGTCGAAGCTCGACGCGTCGAATCCGAACCCTCCGCCGGAGGACCCCACTCCGGGGTGTCCGAACCGGTCGTAGCGCGCACGCTTCTCGGGATCCGACAGCACGGCATAGGCCTCGGAGGCTTCCTTGAAATTCTCGGCCGACGCGGGGTCGTTCGGATTTCGGTCCGGGTGGTGCTGGAGCGCGAGCTTCCTGTAGGCAGACTTCAGCTGCGCGGCATCCGCCGACCGTTCGACGCCCAGGATTTCGTAGTAATCGCGCTTGGCCATGAGAGTGAAGGTCAGTCGTTCAGTTGACGATTAAGCGTTTTGATGAGAGTTCAGCGTTGAATCACCGGGCAACCCGCCGGAACAAGAGGGCCAGCGCGATTCTGCCCGCTTTTTCCGGTTGAGTCGGCTGGACTCTCGACGCTCGAAGATTGCCGCTCGACTCCGCTTCAGACCTTCGCCGCGGCGGTCCCGCCGGTTCCGGCCCGCTGCAGCATGACCCGCGTGAGCACCTTCGAGACACCCTGCATGTCGAAGATCGCCTCGTTCAAGGCGTCCCGGGACTCGCCCGAGGAGATCTCGCGGGATCGCTTCAGGGTCTCTTCGATACGCTCCCTCTCGTCGTCGGCGAGCGCGGTCCCGAACTCGGAGAGGACACGCTCGTTTGACGCCAGCATCCCGTCCAGGCGGCTGCGGACCTGAGCGATCTCGCGCCGCTCGTGGTCCGCTTCCGCGAACGCGGACGCTTCCTTGATGATCTTGTCGATCTCGCTCTGAGACAGCCCGCCCGCGGGATTGATCTGAATGCCCTGCGCCTTGCCGGTCGCCAGGTCCTTCGCGGACACGTTCACGATGCCGTTCGAGTCGATCGCGAAGGTCACCTCGATCTGGGGCACGCCGCGCGGGGAGGCCGGGATGCCGACGAGCTCGAACCGCCCGAGCGATTTGTTCTCTCGCGCAACTTCGCGTTCCCCCTGCAGGACGTGAATCTCGACCACTCCCTGGTTGTCCGCGACGGTCGTGAACACTTTCGTGTTCTTCGTCGGAATTGTCGAGTTGCGCTCGATCAGTTTCTCGAAGACGCCGCCGTGCATCTCGATCCCGAGGGAGAGCGGCGTGACGTCGAGAAGGACGACGTCCTTGATCTCGCCCTTCAACACGCCGCCCTGAATCGCGGCACCGATCGCGACGACCTCGTCCGGGTTGATCTCGCGGTTGGGCTCGCGCCCGAAGAGCTCCGCGACCATCCGCTGCACCTTCGGAGTGCGGGTCTGGCCGCCGACCAAGATCACCTGGTCGACGTCGGAAGGCTTCAGGTTCGCGGACTGCAGAGCGTCGAGGCAGGGCGCCGCGGTGCGGTCGATGAGATCCGCGACGATGGTCTCGAATCTCTCCCTCGTCAGCGTGCGGTTGATGTGCTTCGGTCCGGAGGCGTCGGCGGAGATGAACGGAAGCGTGATCGTGGACTCGGTGGAAGTCGAGAGCTCGCATTTCGCCTTCTCGGCGGCTTCCTTCAACCGCTGCAGCGCCATGCGGTCCTGTCGCAGGTCGATGCCCGTCGATTTCTTGAAGTCGTCGAGGAGCCAGTCCATGATTTTTTTGTCGAAGTCTTCGCCGCCCAGGTACGTGTCTCCGGCGGTCGCCTTGACCTCGTAAATGCCTTCGCCGAGCTCCAGGATCGAGATGTCGAACGTCCCGCCGCCGAGGTCGTAGACGGCCACGATCTCGCTACCTTTGCGCTCGAGCCCGTAGGCAAGCGAAGCGGCGGTGGGCTCGTTGATGATCCGAAGGACCTCGAGCCCCGCGATCCGGCCGGCGTCCCGCGTCGCCTGTCGCTGCGCGTCGTCAAAGTACGCGGGGACCGTGATGATCGCTTCGGTGATCTCCTCACCGAGCGCCTCCTCCGAGAATTCCTTGATCTCCTTCAGGATGAAAGCGGAGATCTCCTCGGGGCTGTACTCACGCGCCCGGGCGCGGATCTTGACGTCGCCGTTCGCGGCGCGGACGATCTCATAGGGCAGGATCTCGCGGGCGTGGGAGGTCTCCTCGGAGTCGTACTTGCGGCCGAGCAGCCGTTTGACCGCAAACACGGTGTTCATCGGGTTCGTGATCGACTGCCGTTTCGCGATCTGGCCGACGAGCTTTTCGTTGTCCTCGGTGAAACCGACGATCGAGGGCGTCGTCCGGCTGCCCTCGCGGTTGGAAAGCACCTGCGGGGTGGCGCCCTCCACGACCGCGACGCAGCAGTTCGTCGTTCCGAGATCGATCCCGAGAATTCTGCCCAAGGCCCCTCCCTGATCGGGCTCCCTCTCGGGAGCGCCGTTCCATCGATCGGCTTACCGGTCTCCGTCTCCCCGCACGGTCACTTTGACCAGAGCGGGTTGAATCAACTTGTCGTTCAAGAGGTATCCCTTCCGGAGAACTTCCAGGATCGAATCCTTGGGAAGGTCCTGCGAGGGCTCGGTCGCCACCGCCTCGTGCACGTTCGGGTCGAACGTCCCGCTGGTATCGACCTCGACCAGGCCGTATTTCTTCCAGAGCTCCGCGAGCTTTCTCTGGATGAGGCCCACTCCCTGGCCGAAGTCGCTGGCTGTCTCCTCGGGCGTCGCGTGCGCCAGCGCCCGATCGAAGTCGTCGGAGATCGTCAGGAAATCACCCACGAATCTTCCGAGCGCGGTCCGGAGGTACTCGCTCTTTTCGCGCTCGGTACGCTTTCGCATGTTCTCGAACTCGGCGAGCTTTCGCCGGTGCCGGTCCTTCAATTCCTCGAGGTCGCCGATCACCGACTGGAGCTTCTCCTCGGCCTGGCTGATCGCCGAGCGCTCCTCTTCGGCCAGCGCCGCCTCGAGGCTGTCTCCCGAGTCTTCGACCTCAATGCGGTCCGGGTCCGCAGCGACGCCGATGTCTTCTTCCCGTTCTCTCATTCGGACGAATCCTCCCTGTCTCGACCTTCACGCGGTTCGAGCCGATCCGATAGCGCACGCCCCAGCAGTTCCACGACCGATATCACCCGGGGATATTCCCGGCGGGGGGGGCCGATCACCCCGAGCATGCCTGTCAGTGTCTCTCCCGTGCCGTAAGAGGTCAAGACCGCCGAGAGCCGCGGGTCCGATGTCAGCGCGTCTTCGGATCCCAGAACGACGCTGGTCCCCTTTGAATCGAGGTACCGCGTCAGCAGATCCAGGAGCCGCGCCTTCTCGTCGAAAGTGAGAAAAATCCGCCGGACGGAGTCCACGTCCGAAAACTCGGGCTTGTCGAGAAGGCGGATCGCACCCTCGACGTAGACCCGGTCTTCCGATTCGCGGTTTTCGAGCGCCTGCCCTCCGAGCGACAGGGCGCGGCCGAGCATGCGGTCGCACGCCGCCTTCTCCTCCGCCATGGCGTTCAGGAGCCGCTTGCGGACCTCGTGCAGGTTTCTGCCGCAGAACTCGCGCGTGATCCTCTGGCTGATCGCCTCGAGCTCTTCGGGGGAATATTCGACGTTCGTCTCGATCACGCGCGAGACGACGACGTCCGGGTCGTTGACCTGGACAGCGAGGATCTTTCCCGGTGCGACGGAAAGAAACCGGACCGAACGCACCACCGTGTGGAGCGCGTCCGGCGCCACGACGAAGCCGACCTCGCCCGAAAGCCTCGAGAGGAGCCGCGAAGCCGCCTGAAAGAGCCGCGTGACGTCGGAGCCCGCGGATGCCAGGTCGTCGTCGACCTGTTCGCGGACGTCATCGGCGACCTTGCGCTGGCGCATGAGCTCGTCTATGTAGAGCCGGTAGGCGCGGTCCGTCGGGATCCTTCCGGCCGAGGTATGCGGCTGAGCGAGAAATCCGGCGTCCGTCAGGTCGGCCATGATGTTGCGGATCGAGGCAGGAGACAGGTCGAACCGGCTCGATTTGAACAGGGCCCGTGAGGAAACCGGCTTTCCGGTGTCCACGTGCACCCGGATAATCTCTTTCAAGATCGTCCGACTTCGGGTGTCGAGCGAGGGCATGGGTGATCGCATTGTCGTTTGTTGGTGACAGACCCCCGGACTTCCGACTCGAGGGTCCTGGCAATTCTGCCGCGAGAGCTAACACCAAGGTACCGTTGGGGCTTCCCGCAGTCAAGACGGAGGGACCTGTCCGCCCGCGCGTAGACTGCGGCCGTGACATCCCTGCCTGTCCTGACTCTCATCGGCCCCGGCCGGGCGGGACGGGCGTTTGCCCGCAGCTGGATCGATGCCGGGGGTCGCCTGGAAACGATCTTTGGACGGACGCTCGCTGGCGCACGAAGCGCCGCCGAAGCGCTGGGGACGGGAAAAGGCGAGATCCTTCCCGGCGGAACCTTCGCGGCGGAGGTGCTGGTGATCGCGGTCTCGGACGACGGGATCGCGGAGATGGCCGGGGCGGCGGCCCGATTCGGAACGTGCCGGCTCGCCTACCATCTGGCCGGCGCGCTTCCGGCGGCGGTTCTCGCCTCCCTGTCCCGGGGGGGCGCCTCGCTCGGCTCGTATCACCCGCTTCGGACGTTCACGGGCGCACCAGGCGAGAGCCTGCGCGGCTCGTTCGTGGCGGTCGAAGGCGAAGAGGAGGCCTGCAGGTCGGCGCTCGCGTTTTCCCCCGCCCTCGGGGTGACGGCGCACCGCATCGCGGCCCAATCGAAGCCGCTCTACCATGCGGGGGCCACGCTCGCCGCCGGCGGCGTCGTCTCCATCATCTCGCTCGCGGCGCGCGCGTGGTCCCTCGCGGGCATCCCGGAGGAGGTTTCCCGCCCGGCGCTCGCCGATCTTGCGGGACACGCGGCGGCTGGCGCCCGGATCCACGACTTCGCGCAGGCGCTGACGGGGCCGATCGCCCGCCGCGACCTTTCGACGGTGCGTTCGCACTGCGCCGCGCTCGCGCCCTATCCCGATCTTCTCGCCGCGTACCGGGCGCTCGCATGCGAGACCATCGCGCGGACGCCCGGCATCGGGAGAGAAGAAGAGCTTCGGGCCGTGCTCGCGTGTTAGATTCTCTGCAGCCGGCGCAGGGCCCGAGAGCATAATCAACCCATGGTTTTCTTCAATTACGCCACCATGCAGATGGCGGCCAAGATCGTTTACTACGGTCCTGGTCTTTGCGGGAAGACGACCAATCTCCACCACATCTACGGCCGGACGTCCCCCGGGTCCCGCGGGGAGATGGTGTCTCTGGAGACCGAGACTGACCGAACGCTCTTTTTCGACCTGCTCCCCCTCGACGTCGGGGTGATCGGCGGTTTCAAGACGCGGGTCCAGCTCTACACGGTTCCCGGCCAGGTGTTCTACAACACGACTCGCAAGCTGGTCCTGAAGGGCGTCGACGGGGTCGTGTTCGTCGCGGACTCCCAGCGGGCCATGAAGGACGCGAACGTCGAGAGCTTCAACAACTTGAGGTCCAACCTCGCCGAAATCTCCCTGAAGGTCGAAGATCTCCCGCTCGTCCTGCAGTACAACAAGCGCGACCTCTCGAACATCCTGACTGTCGAAGAGCTCGCGGAGACGTTGAACCCCCAGGGTGTGTATGAGAGCTACGAGGCCTGCGCGGTGGCCGGGCAGGGAGTGTTCGAGACGCTGAAGGCAATCTCGAAGCTCACGCTCCGGTCCCTCAAGAAGAGAATGCTCGGGGATGACCGCAATTCGCGCTCGTCCTCCGCGCCCCGCGTCGTTCCGCCGGCCGCGGTCGCGCCGCCGCCTCCCCCTCCCCCGGTCCCCGCCGTCGTCATCCCACCGCCGGAGCCCCCGCCCGAGCGGATCGCGTACACGCCCGAGACCGAAGTGCTCCAGTCGTCCCCCGAGCCGGAGCCGCCCGCGGCGGGGGGGAGCTTCGCCGGGCGTGCGACCGAGGCGCCCCGACCCCCGACCGATGCGGAGCTGCCGGACTCGCTCTCGCTCGACGAGTCGTTCGTGCCGCCGCCCCCGCCGCCTCCGCCGAGCCTGCTCTCTCCCGAACAGTTCGACGCCGAAGACGTCGAAACGGTCAATGAGTTCGAGGACGCGCTGAACTCGCTCGATGCGCCGCTGCCGGAGACCGAGGAACCTCTGGAGATCGGCGACGTTTCCTTCGCGGAGGCTCCGCGGGAATCCGCCGAAGTCGTCCCCGAGGTCAAGCACGTCAGAGTCCGCTCCAACATCGACATCCTCGCCGAGCTCGAGAAACTCCGCAAGAACGCGACCTCCACCCCCGCCGCCGAAAAGCCGGGTCGCAAAGCCAACACGGGGATCTCGATCGATGACCTGCTCGCCAACAGCCTGAACCACCGCAAGGAAGTGAACCGGATCTTCGAGTTACAGATCCCTCAGCGCGATCTCGCGCGGGGACACCAGGTGACCGTCGACCTTCGTCTCGAGAACAAGGACCGGGAGTTGATCGGCGAGCAGAAGAGCTTCTCGATCGAGCTCCATGCCCGCCAGGACATCGAGAAACTGCTCCTCTCCCTGAAGTTCCACATCCAGGGAAAGTAGGGAGGGGCCGGGACCCCGGCTTTTCGCGCGGTTCCGATCTTTCAAAGTGAAGACACCCCGTCAGTAACGCCCCGATGTCCCCTTCGGAGACACCCCGACCGGGAAAAAACGGTTTGCAATCCCCTTCCCGGAGGTTACGCTTTTCTCCGATGATCAAAACCTGTTGCTCCCTTCGCCCGGCGAAGCCCTGCATCTTCGCCGGAGCTTTTGTTCTCCTCGTGCTCTCCGCGTCCTGCACCTCGGCCGCCAACCGTCGTCCTTCCGCGCAGCCGCCGGTCTCCGCAAATGCGCGTCTCATCGCCCAGGCGTCCTCCGACTTCGAGCTCGGGCGGCAGGCGGCACTCTCGGGCGATTTCGCCTGCGCCCAGTTCTATTTCGACCGGGCCCTCGTTCTCGTGCGGCCGGTCGGCGCTCCCCCGGTCTCGAGCCCCGAGATCGCGTCTTTCTCGGCAGAGCTCTGGGAAGGCATCATCCGGTACGAGGCGCTCGCGGCGCCCCCCGACGAGATGGCCTCCGGAGAGCCCCAGCACCTCTCCCCGGAGCTCGAAAAGATCGAAGTCCCGGTCGAGGCATCGGCGGAAGCGATCTCAGAGGCGGCGTCCGCGGTCGCCTCTGACGCGCCGGGCGTTTCCTACGACATTCCGATCGTGATCAACGAGGGGGTTCTGAAGATCCTCGCGACCTTCCAGCACGACCTCCACGACATCATCGGGCGGGGGCTCGCGCGCTCCGGGCGCTATATGCCGATGATCCGGAGGGTCTTCAAGGAGGAGGGCATCCCGGGGGACCTCGCCCAGGTGGCTCTGATCGAGTCTTCCTTTCTCCCCCGCGCCCACTCCGCCGCGACCGCCCACGGGATCTGGCAGTTCATGCCGAGGACGGGGCGGCAGTACGGCCTGACCTCGAGCGCGGTGATCGACGAGAGAAGCGATCCGGAAAAGGCGACCCGCGCAGCCGCAAAGCACCTCCGGTACCTGCACGAGCTCTTCCATGACTGGTACCTCGCGCTCGCCGCGTACAACGCCGGCGAGGGACGCGTTCTGCGGGCCATGGAAAAGTCGGGCATCACGGACTTCTGGCAGCTGGCGGCGACCGGGATATTGAAGCCCCAGACTCAGAACTACGTCCCGGCGGTGATCGCCGCGACCCTCATCGCCAAGAACCCGGCGCACTATGGCTTCGACGTCGAGTACGAGAAGCCTCTCGAGTACGAGACCGTTCTGCTCGAACGCCCGGTTCGTCTCCGGCACCTCGCTTCCGGCGAGAAGGCCGGGCTCGATGAGCTCCAGCGGCTGAACCCGGAGCTGCGCGGCGAGGTCACGCCGAGGTACTCCGACGGGTACCTCCTGAAAGTCCCGATCGGAACGGCGGAAGCTGTCCGGGTCGCCTACACGGAAGCTCCGACCGCGCAGGCGCCCTCCTTCAAACGTCATGTCGCCCGTCGCGGAGAGACTCTGGCGGCCGTGGCGCGCCGCTTCCACGTGGCGGTCGCGGACCTCGCCTCCGCGAATTCGCTCTCCTCGAAGGTGCGCCTCCGCCGGGGACAGGTTCTCGTCATCCCGCAGCTCCAGGTCGCGACCGCAGCCCGGAAGGGCAGGAAGAACGGGCATAAGGAACGCGCTCCCGCGCGAAGCCGCCTCGCCGTCGTGACCGCGTCGCGCAGCTACAAAGTCCGGGGCGGCGACACCCTCTACCGGATCGCGGCGCGCAACGGAACGACAGTCCAGAGGTTGATGAAGGCGAACAGCCTGGCGACCTCGAACGAAATCCGCCCGGGAGATCGGCTGCGGATTCCCACCCGCTGAAAACGTCGACGGTCACTACGCACGCTCACGCGCCGCTGATGATTCGCCCGAAGCCTCGACCGCGCCCCTCGTCCCTCCGTTCCCTCCGTTCCCTTTCTCCTGCTCCCGCGTAGCCACAACCTTGACCGGAGCGCAGCCTGCTCCCTCGGCCCGTGAGCGGGTAGAGGGGGGAGAGTTCAGCCCGGACACATGCTGAAGGCTGTCCGGAAACATGGTGGACACCTGCCGAGGCGGGACCCCCGGGGACGCACGCCACGGGGGGTGGGTTCGAGGGCTCGGGACGAGGAAACGAGCCCTGCCCCGCTTCCACGATTCTTCCTCAGGACTCGTGGACCTCGGAGTACCGCGGCCGTCTCGTTCCCGGTGGTCGCTCGGCTCCGGTGTTATGCTCCCCACGTCCTCTTCGGTCCTCGCGTCGGGTGTCCTCCTCCCCTTCGAGGAGGCTTCAATGCTCGTTCGCGTTCATTCGGCCGCTGCGTTTGGCATCGATGCTCACGTTCTCGACGTGGAGCTCGACGTGTCCCGGGGCCTGCCTTCCTTCACGATCGTCGGGTTACCGGACGCCGGCGTGCGAGAGGCGCGCGAGCGCGTCAAGTCCGCGCTGCGCAACAGCGGCTATGCCGCGGTCCAAGGCGCGATCACCGTCAACCTCGCCCCCGCGAACCTGCGCAAGGCCGGCGCGGCGATCGACCTCCCCATCGCGGTCGCCTTCCTTCTCGTCGCGGGGCTCGTCCCCGCGACGGAGAAGAGGAGGATCTTCGTCGGCGAGCTCGGGCTGGACGGCGAAGTGCGCCCCATCCGCGGAGCCCTCTGCCTGGCGCTCGCGGCTCGGCGCGCCGGGTTCGAAGAGCTGATCCTTCCCGCCGGCAACGCCGCCGAGGCGCTGGCGGTCGAGGGGATCCGGACTATCCCCGTCCGGTCGCTGGCGGCGACCGTCGCGCACCTGCTCGGCGAGCCTCCCGGCCCCTCGACCCTGGATCCCGATCTATCCGCGCTGGAGCCGCGGACGACACCTGGAGACTTCTCGGACATCCGAGGGCAGGCTCTCGCCCGACGCGCGCTCGAGATCTCTGCGGCCGGAGGGCACCACCTCCTGCTCTCCGGGCCTCCGGGAACCGGCAAGACGATGCTGGCTCGCCGCCTCCCGACGATCCTCCCCCCTCTGACGCGTGCCGAATCGATCGAGGTGACATCCGTCCACTCGATCGCCGGTGTGCTCCCCGAGGGCCGTGGGCTTCTCGGAGAGCCGCCGTTTCGCGCACCGCATCACGGGATCTCCGCGCCGGGCCTCGTGGGAGGCGGCACCCGTCCGAGGCCGGGAGAGATTTCCCTCGCCCACCGGGGAGTCCTCTTCTTAGACGAGCTGCCGGAGTTCCGCCGGGACGTGCTCGAGGGGATCCGACAGCCACTGGAGGAGAAACGCGTCTGCCTCGTGCGCGTTGGCGGAGCCTGCGTCTTCCCCTCCGACTTCCTGCTGGTCGCGGCCATGAACCCCTGCCCCTGCGGTTTCCACGGGGATCCCCGGCGGATGTGCCGGTGCTCGGCAGGCGAGCGTCTCCGGTACGCGCGCCGCCTCTCGGGACCGCTGCTCGACCGCATCGATCTCCACGTCCCCGTGCCGCCGGTCCCGTGGGGCGACCTCCAGCGGGAAACGGGCGGCGAGTCGTCCGACGTCATTCGCGCGCGCGTTTCCACCGCCCGGAGCGTCGCCGCGGAACGCTTCCCGGGCAAGCCCGGCTTCCGCAACGCGGAGCTGCCATCGAGCGGCATCGAGCAGACCGTGCGGCTCGCGCGCGGCGGGCGGGCGATCCTGGCCGCTGCGGTCGACCGCCTGGGCCTCTCGGTCCGCGCCGTACACCGGGCGCTTCGGGTCGCGCGCACGATCGCCGACCTCGAGAGCACAGATCACGTTTCCAATCAGCACCTTGCGGAGGCGCTCGGGTATCGGAGCCGCGGCCCCGAAGAGGACTGGGAACGCCTTGACACAGCCAGGGCGACCCCCTACCATCGACCGGACCCGACACACACAAGGAACTGAGGTCACGGTGGCGCGCAACTTGGCGTACCGGCGGAGCCATTGGCTCGAGGAGGCAGGCGTTGAAGTACAACACGATCATCTTCGTGCCACACGCCAGGGCAAAGTTCCGGAAGCTGACCGTCTCCACGCGCCTCCTGGGTATCGCCGCCGCGGGGGCCGCCCTGGTACTTCTGGCCGCCGTCTCCTTCGGGTGGGCGTTTCTGTCTTCCACCCGCAGCGACCACCAGTACCTGCAGGTGCTGGCGGACAATGCGCGTCTGAAATCCACCTCGGCCGCCCTGCACGGGCGCCTCGAGGGTCTGTCCCGGCAGCTTTCAGAATTCGAGGCCCGGACGCGCCGGCTCTCGATCGTCGCCGGCCTCGCCGAGTCCGGAAGGACGGGAGCGGGCGGACCGCTGGCGGTCAACGCATTTCCGATCGCCCTCGACGGGCGCAGCGAGGCCGCAACTCCCCTGGCCGAGCGCAGCGCGTCCCTCGGGTCGCGGCTGAACGCCCTCGAGCGCCAGTTCGAGCGCCGCGACGCGCTCGTGTCTGCGATGCCCACCGTGGCCCCGGTCCACGGCCTCTTGAATTCCGGTTTCGGCTCGCGGCGCGATCCGATCACCGGGCAGGGCGCGTTTCATCCGGGGCTCGACATCTCGACCCGGCGCCGCGAGCCCGTCCTGGCGACGGCGTCCGGCACGGTCATCAAGAGCGGCTGGGCGGGCGACTACGGAAACGCAGTCGAGATCGACCACGGAAACGGATTCCGCACCGTTTACGGACACCTGGATGCGATGCTCGTCCGCCAGGGCCAGAGGGTCAGCCGCGGAGAGCGCGTGGGACTCGTCGGCTCGACCGGCCGCTCGACCGGTCCCCATCTCCACTACGAGGTGCGACAGGGCGATCGCCTGTTGAACCCTCTCGAGTACATCCTGGATTCGAAGTAGCCAGCCCGGGAGCCGCGCGACCACCGGGAGCGAGACGGCCGCGGTACTCCGCGGTCAACCTCCTGAGAGAGCGTGGGAATCCGGGAATCGGGAATCGGGAATCGGGAATCGGGAATCGGGAATCGAAGAGTCCCATAGACCGCCCTTCGCCAATCCCCCCGTTGTCGCCCCCTCGCCTCGCCTCCTCGGCCCCTCGAATGCGAATAAACTGCGTCCGAGAAGGGTTTAGGCTCCAAATATGATCGACCGCGTCCTCGCCAAAGTTTTCGGCACGCAGCACGAGCGTGACATCAAGAAGCTCCTGCCTCGCGTGCGGCGGATCAACGATCTCGAGCCGGCCGTCAAGGCCCTCTCAGACGAGGCGCTGCGGGGAAAGACCGTCGAATTCCGGGAGCGGATTGCCGCTGCCTCTAAAGATGCTCCGGAAAATCCGAAGGAGCGCAAGGCCCTCCGCGACGCGGCCCTGGACGGGCTCCTCGAAGAGGCGTTCACGGTCGTCCGGGAAGCCTCCGTCCGCGCGCTCGGCATGCGGCCCTTCGACGTCCAGTTGATCGGCGGCATGGTCCTCCACCAGGGAAAGATCTCCGAGATGAAGACCGGCGAGGGAAAGACCCTCGTCGCCACGATGCCCGTGTACCTAAACGCCCTGACCGGGCGTGGCGTGCACGTCGTCACGGTGAACGACTACCTGGCGCGCCGCGACGCCGAGTGGATGGGCCGGGTTTACCGTTTCCTGGGATTGACGGTCGGGTGCATCCAGAACAGCCTCTTAGACGACGAGCGGCAGGCTGCTTACGCCTGCGACGTCACGTACGGGACGAACAACGAGTTCGGGTTCGACTACCTGCGCGACAACATGAAATTCGAGATCGAGGCGATGGTCCAGCGCGAGCACGTCTTCGCGATCGTGGACGAAGTCGACTCGATCCTCGTCGACGAGGCCCGCACGCCGCTGATCATCTCGGGCCCCTCGGAAGAGAACACCGACATCTACTACAAGTGCAACCGCGTGATCCCGAGTCTCGTCGTCGGCAAGGAAGAGACCGACAAGCACGGCAATAAAACGACGACCGGAGATTACCTGGTGGACGAGAAGTCCCGCACGGCCGTCCTGACGGAAGAGGGCGTCGGGAAGGCGGAGAGGCTGATCCGCGTCGACAACCTGTACGAACTTCAGAACATCGAGCTCCTGCACGGCATCGAGCAGGCTCTGCGCGCCCACGCCCTGTACAAGCGCGACGTCGACTACATGGTGCGCGACGGGCAGGTGCTCATCGTCGACGAGTTCACCGGCCGCGTGCTTCCGGGTCGCCGCTGGTCGGACGGGCTTCACCAGGCGGTCGAGGCGAAAGAGAACGTCAAGATCGAGCGGGAGAACCAGACGCTCGCGACGATCACTCTTCAGAACTACTTCCGCCTTTACGAGAAGCTCGCCGGCATGACCGGTACGGCCGATACCGAGGCCTCCGAGTTTCACCAGATTTACAAGCTCGACGTCGTCGTCATCCCGACGAACCAGCCGATGATCCGCGCCGACCACCAGGACGTCGTGTACGCCTCGGAGCCGGAGAAGTACGAAGCGGTCGCCGACGAGATCGTGGCGCTGCGCGAGCGCGGCCAGCCGGTCTTGGTCGGCACGGTGTCGATCGAGAAGTCCGAGCGGCTCTCGAACCTCCTGAAGACTCGGAAGGTCCCCCACGTCGTCTTGAACGCGAAGTTCCACGAGAAAGAAGCGGAGATCGTCGCGCAGGCCGGCCGGCCGGGCTCGGTCACGATCGCGACGAACATGGCGGGCCGCGGTACGGACATCGTGCTCGGCGGAAATCCCGAGGCCATGGCGGAGCAGCAGCGCAACCAGCTCGGGAGCGAAGAGGAGTACCAGAAGCTGCTGACGGATCTGCGCGCCGCGGCGGCGAAAGACAAGGAAAAGGTCCTGGCAGAAGGCGGGCTCTTCATCGTCGGGACGGAGCGCCACGAGTCGCGGCGCGTCGACAACCAGCTGCGCGGACGCAGCGGTCGGCAGGGCGATCCGGGCGCCTCGAGGTTCTACCTCTCCCTCGAAGACGACCTCATGCGGATCTTCGGCAGCGACCGCCTGCAGAACATCATGCGCAAGCTCGGCATGGAAGAGGGAGTGCCGATCGAGCACGGGATGGTCAGCCGCGCGATCGAGCGCGCGCAGAAGCAGGTCGAGGGTCGCAACTTCGAAAGCCGCAAGCATCTGCTCGAGTACGACGACGTAATGAACCGCCAGCGCGAGGAGATTTACAAGCTGCGCCGCGAGATCCTCCACGGCCGCATGGCCAAGGACGAGGTGCTCCACCTGGCGGAAACCATCTTCGACGCGAGCTTCAACAGGCACCTCGATCCCGAAAAGGGCGCGGATGAGTGGGACATGAGCGGCTTCGCGATCGACCTGAAGGAGTTCTTCGGTTTCGACGCGCCCGACCTTGCCGGCAAAGACCGCGAGACGATCCGGGAAGAGCTCCTGAAACAGCTGATCGAGCGGTACCACGAGAAGGAGCTTCTCCTCGGGCCCGAGACGATGCGGCTTCACGAGAAGTTCGTCATGCTGCAGGTGGTCGATCAGCAGTGGAAAGACCATCTCCTCGCGATCGACCACTTGAAAGAAGGCATCGGCCTGCGCGGTTACGGCCAGCGCGACCCGCTCGTCGAGTACAAAAAGGAATCGTTCGAGCTGTTCACGGTGATGAAAGAGCGGATCGAAGACCAGATCGTGCAATACCTCTTCCGGCTCCAGCCCGTGCTCCGCGAGGCCGAGGGTGAAGTCGCCGAGCCTTCGCGCGAGCCGGTCGCGTTGCCGCCGCGCCGGCAGGCCTCCAACGTGAACTACTCCTATGGCGCCGCGGCCTCCGGCGGGCAGGACGCGAAGCCCGAGACGGTCCAGCGCCAGGCGCCCAAGGTCGGACGCAACGACCCGTGCCCCTGCGGTTCGGGCAAAAAGTACAAGAAGTGCCATGGAGCCGAGGGCGGCCCCGCGGGCGGCGGCGCGAAGGGCGGCTCCAAGGCCACCGGCAATGAAGCGGAGGCGGGCGCCTGATGGCGGTCCGCAGAAAGAGCAGCCGGGCGACGGCCCGCCCGGCGTCCCTCGATCGTGAAATCCCGCTCGCCCTGACCTTCGACGACGTTCTCCTCCTCCCGGCGCACTCGAGGGTGCATCCGCGGGAAGTCGACCTCTCGACCCGACTGACGGAAGGAATCGGGTTAAACGTCCCGATCATCTCCGCAGCCATGGATACGGTCACGGAGTCCCGGCTCGCAATCGCCATGGCGCAGCAGGGCGGGCTCGGGATCATCCACAAGAACCTGACGATCGAGGCCCAGGCCGCGGAGGTCGACAAGGTCAAGCGGTCGGAATCAGGGATGATCGTCGATCCGGTCACGTGCCGCCCGGAGCAGAAAATCTCCGAAGCACTCATGGTCATGTCCCGCTTCAAGATCTCCGGGGTGCCGGTGGTCGACGACCGCGGCAAGCTCGTTGGCATCCTGACGAACCGGGACCTGCGGTTCGAGACGCGGATGGACCTTCCCATCTCGACCCGCATGACGAAAAACCACCTGATCACGACGCCGGTGGGTACGACCCTCGAACAGGCGAAAGAACTGCTTCACGAGCACCGGATCGAGAAGCTTCTGGTCGTCGATCGCGCCGGGAACCTGAAGGGCCTGATTACGGTCAAGGACATCCAGAAGGCGATCAAGTACCCCAACGCCGCGAAAGATCCCCTCGGCCGCCTGCGCGTCGGTGCGGCCGTCGGCGTGTCCCGCGACATGCTAGACCGGGCGCGAGCGCTCGTGCAGGCGAAGGTGGACGTTCTCGTCCTCGATTCTTCCCACGGGCATAGCCAGGGAGTCCTGGACGCCTTGAAGCTGTTGAAGAGCAAGCTGCCCTCGACCCCCGTGATCGCGGGGAACGTCGCGACGGAAGCCGCAACCCGGGACCTCATGCGGAGGGGCGCCGACGCGGTAAAGGTCGGAATCGGCCCGGGCTCGATCTGTACCACGCGCGTGGTGACCGGGGCAGGCGTTCCGCAGATCCACGCGATCCGCGAGTGCGCGCGGGCGACCCGCGGACGCATTCCCCTGATCGCCGACGGAGGGATCAAGTTCTCGGGCGACGTCACGAAGGCGATCGCGGCGGGAGCGCATCTCGTGATGGTCGGTTCCCTCCTCGCCGGAACCGAAGAGTCGCCCGGCGAGACGATCCTGTACCAGGGCCGGACGTTCAAGGCTTACCGCGGCATGGGCTCGCTCGGCGCCATGAAGGCAGGATCGTCGGACCGGTATTTTCAGGAGTCCGTCGAGACCGACCAGGTCCCGATGGGAAACGGCAACGGCTCCTCGCTTTCGAAGCTCGTACCCGAGGGGATCGAAGGGATGGTCCCGTACAAGGGCAGCGTCGAGGCTCTCGTACACCAGATGACGGGCGGGATTCGCAGCGGCATGGGTCTCGCGGGCTGCGCGACGATCGAGGAGCTTCGCACGTGCGCGCAGATGATCCGGATCACGTCGGCGGGACTCAAGGAGTCCCACGCACACGACGTCATCATCACGAAAGAAGCTCCGAACTACAGCGGCGAAAAAGCGTAAGTCGGCGGCCGACCCGCGCCCGGGGACGGTCGCTACTCTTCCTTGTCCCGCGTCCGGCGGCGCGCGCGGCTCGCTTCTTCGGCGGCGTGCTCTTCCTTGGCCCACTTCTCCTGGCGCTTCTTCATGATGTGCTCGAGCCGCCGGGCGAGCTCGGCCTCTTCACCGGATGAACGCGGGCGGTAGTACCGCCGCCCCTTCAGAGTCTCCGGGAGGCACTCGACCCCACCGACGCCTTCGGGCTCGGTGTGCGCGTAGCGATATCCCTTTCCGTACCCGACCTCCTTCATGAGGCGGGTCACAGCGTTGCGGATCACCGGCGGCACCGGTTCGGCGGGTTTCTCCGCGACGTCACGTTTTGCCTCGTTCTCGGCCTCATAGAGCGCGTTTGATTTCGGAGCCATCGCGCAGTAAACCGCGGCCTGAGCGAGAGCGAGGGAGCCTTCCGGGAGACCCAGGAACTCGAACGCTTCCTTCGCATCGAGGGCGATCCGAAGCGCACGCGTGTCGGCGAGGCCCACGTCCTCGGACGCGAACCGCACGATCCTCCTGGCCAGGTACAGCGGCTCCTCCCCCGCCTCGAGCATCCGGACGAGCCAGTAGATGGTGGCGTCCGGGTCCGATTCGCGCATCGACTTGTGCAGCGCGGAAATCAGGTTGTAATGCTCCTCCCCCGCCTTGTCGTACAGGAGCACCTTGCGCTGGAGCAGGTCGCGCAGGCGCGCGGCCTCGATGCGATTCGTCTTGCCGGCTTCCGCGTCCGCGGCGGCCGCCTCGAGGAGATTCAACGCGCGGCGCGCGTCGCCTCCCGAAGTCTGCGCGATGAACGACAGCGCCTCGTCGTCCATCCGGAAATCCCGGGCGCCGAGCCCGCGCGACAGGTCCCGCAGCGCCCGCCGGGCGATGCGCGCGACGGCCTCCGGCGCGAGCGGATCCAGTACGACAACCTTGCAGCGGGAGAGAAGAGCGCCGTTCAACTCGAACGATGGGTTCTCGGTCGTTGCCCCGATCAGGACGATCTCACCCGACTCGATGTACGGGAGAAAGACGTCCTGCTGGGCGCGGTTGAAGCGATGAATTTCATCCAGAAAGAGAATCGTCCGCTGGCCGGTCGCGGCCCGCCGCTTCCGGGCGCCCTCCAGCACTTCCCGCATCTCCTTCACGCCCGTGGCGACGGCCGAATAGGAGAGGAACGCCGACGACGTGTGCGCGGCGATCAACCGGGCGAGCGTCGTCTTTCCGACGCCGGGAGGACCCCAGAAGACGAGCGACGGGATCCGGTCCTCCGCGAGCGCCCGCCGGAGAAAGCCGTTCGATCCGACGACCTCTTCCGGCCCTTCCACCTCGTCGAGCGACCGCGGCCGCATCCGGTCAGCGAGCGGCGAGTCAGCGGCCGGTTCCTTCGTCGTGCGCCGCGGCGGCTCCGCGTCGAAGAGGTCACTCATCGTGACTCGAGCTCGCGGCGGCAATCTTCCGAACACACGGGCAGCCACTCCTTGCCGGAGCGTCCCGCGATCGCGAGACGGCGGTCGATCCAGGTCCCGCATACAGGGTCCCGGACCATCTCGCCGTGGACGAGCGGTCCGCCTGGGGCCGAGCGGCTGCGGGCGGAAAGCGAGCGGAGCAGGAACCCGATCAATCTCAGTGCCAGCAGGACCGCGAACAGGAGAAAGAGGAAGATCGCGATCCGGGCCATGGCTTATCCGGCCCGGAGCCGCGAGATCTGGGCCTGGAGGCGGTCGGTGTTCGGGATGTCCGGGTACCGGCGCTTCAGCTCGTCCAGCCCGCGCTGCGCCGCCGCCGCGTCCTTCGAATCGAACGCCTGCACGAGCACCATGTTCAGGACCGCCTGCCAGTGATTCGGGTCGGCGGCACGCGCGCGTTCGAAAGTGGAGATCGCGCGGCGAAATTCGCCACGGTTGCGATAAGCCGCTCCCAGGTCTGAAAGCAGCGCCGCATCCTTCGGCGCTTTTCGCAACGCCTTCTCATACGCCTCGACGGCGTCATCCCAATCCTCCGCGTCGTAATACGCGTTTCCGAGAGCGGTCCAGAGACGTGGATTCTCGGGATCCCGGGTGATTTCGGCGCGAAGGGATTCGACGGCTCCGCCCGCCGGGGCTTGCGCCCCGCCAGAGCGACCCGATCCCGGCTGTCCTGCCCCGCCCGCGAAGTAACCACCGATGAAACCGAGAAGCAGTCCGACGAAGAGAGGGAACGCGGCGGCGAGGGCGCCTCGAGTTTTCGTTGCGATCGGGGACAACGGCTCGCTCACGAGGCGCTGCTCCGGAACGGCTCGCCGAATTCGCTCTCCCCGGGCGGTTCACCCTCGGAAACGCCGGGCATTCGCGAAATCCGCGGCTCGCGTCTCAAAAGAAAAAGCGCCATGAGGGTTTTCCCCATGGCGCTATTTTAGAGCCTCGAAGCGATTGCCGGCAGGGCGCCCCTCGGACGCCTCCCGGATCAGTGGGCTGCCGCTTTCGACGCGGCCGACTTCGTCAGCGCTCGATCGACCTGCCGCTCCACCTCGGGCTCGTCGAGCCCGTTGATGACCGCGATCTCCGAAACGATCAGGTACTTCGCCCGCTCGTACATCTTCTTCTC
>JBDTRB010000013.1:0-46068 GCA_039931865.1 Acidobacteriota bacterium
CCCGGCAGTAGAGAACGCCGGCTACTGCCGGCGGTCACCCATCCCGCACCCTTTTCAGCAGCCTGTTAGGCGGATGCGGCGGGCAGGCCCGTCCCTTTCAGCAGGTCCTTCACGATTCGCGCGGTCTCTTCCTTTCCAGGCACGCAGAGATTCGGGTCCTTCTCGGTGCCGTCCGCGATCGCCGCCGCGTACCCCTCGCAGTCGTAGCCGCACGCCGTGCAGTCCGTCTGCGCCATGGCCGCGTAGAGCTTCAGCTTCAGGTCGCCGTCCTTCGCCATCTCCATGCGCTTTGGAAGCGGGATCGTCTCGTCGTGAAACGCCGGAGCCTCCTTTTTGACCTTCGGCGCGGCTGTGACGTCTTCGTCGGGCCGGCCCGTGTCCACCCACTGCCCGAACGAGAGGCAGGTCGGGCACACGAAGGTGTAGTCCCAGCCGACCGGGAGGAACTTCGCCGGAGTGCGATAGACGACGAGAGGCGCGAAGTCCTGCGGACACGAAGGGGACTCGCGCTCCTGCGCGTCGAGCGCCATCGTCTTTAAGTGCGGACGGGAGAACGCGATCTGCTTCGGCTTCTGGTCGAAGCGGAACATTTCGCCCTTCGGGCACACCATGACGATCTGGGGCTTGTACACGCGCTCGACGAAGAAGGCGCGCATGGGAACGCCATGCTTCGGGCATGGCGCGGGGCCGTCCTGCCAGAACGAGGACACGAGCCGCGATTTTTCGACGAGCGACAACGCCATGGCGGGGGGAAGTATAACGGCAGTCCGCGGTTTCAGGGCTCCCCGGATTCGACCCGCGCCGGGACGATTTCAGCGATCGCCGACGAACGGATTCGCGCGCTTTTCTTCTCCGATCGTGGTGTCCGGCCCGTGGCCGCAGACGACCGGAGTCTCCGCGGGAAGTGAAAACAGCTTCTGCCGGATGGACTGGAGTATCAGGTCAGTGTCGCCTCCCCAGAGGTCCGTGCGGCCGATTGAGCGCCGGAAGAGCGTGTCGCCTGAGTACAGGATCGGCGATGCGCCGTCTGAGAGAAAACAGGTGGAGCCCGGCGTGTGGCCCGGCGTATGGATCGCCGTGACGGAAAATGCGCCGAACCGTATGACCTCGCCGTCGCTCAGCGGGGCGCCGCGGGGCGAGGGCGAGCTCGCGGAGAGGCCGAACAGCGCGGCCTGTTCCGGCAGCGCGTCGTAAAGCGGGGCATCGTCGGGGTGGAGCCGGATCGAGGCCCCGGTGCCGGCCGCCACCGCCGCGCTGCCGCCGATGTGGTCGAAGTGGGCGTGGGTGTGGAGGAGCGCCGAGACGCGAAGGTTCGCCTTTTCGATTTCAGCCACGATCCTGTCGCCCTCGTCGCCGGGATCGATCACTACGGCGTCCCGGCTCCCGGCGTCGAACAGGATCGTGCAGTTGCACTGGAGAGGTCCGACGGGAATCGTCCGGCGCACGGGCGCGGCGCCCGCGGCACTCACGGGTGGACGGCCACGACGGTGTCGACGTCGTGCCGCTCCTTGCGCTCGGGGCTCGCCCAGACGGGATCGGGGGACGCCAGGTTGAGCTGGACCGCCCACTCGTCGTTGTCCGGACGGCGATGCTCGGACGCGAACAGCTTGCGGCGGCTTCGGGGCGTGAAGATCTCCCAGCGGATCCAGCCGAAGTCTGCGGTCTCGTCGTGCAGATGAAACGCCGGGATCCTCTCTCCCGCCTCGATCGGAGCCTCGCGGACGGTCATCGGACGAAAGCCATTCGCCGCGAGCCGCTCTTCGAGCTCCGCCCGGACGACCCGGTCCTGGTAACGCATCGAATGCCGCCCTCGTGCGACCCCGCGTCCGAGGATCAGGTCGTCCAGGGCCGTAGCGAGCTCCGCGTCCATCTGGAGATTCTATCGGGAGGCGGGAGCGCGTGGTTTCTGGCGCGGGGCGAGGCGAGGCGAAATTTTTCAACGGCCCCTGAGTGCAGCCTCCCGCTGCGCCGGGTCGAGGCGGTAGAGAACAGCCCCTTCGGCTGCGGGGAAATCGGTTCGTCGGAACTGGGTCGCCCAATGTCGAAGGTCGGGGGCAGGGGTACCGCTCGAGATCACCAGCCATGAGGTTGTGCCCGGGTCCCACGAAAACGTCAGTCTCTGAATTTCTCCCTCCAGGTTCAGGATGGGTCGACCCGTCTTTGCCGCTCCCTCGGTCATCGCCTCATAAAGCCACTGCGGTCCCACCACAAAGTAGGCCACGCAGATCTGTGAGTACTGGTTTTCCGTGAACAGGCGTTCTACCGACGGGCGCGCCCGCAGCGCCTGGCCGAGCGGTCGCCAATCCGGCCTGCCGTCGCGAAAATAGCTTCTGAGGGCGGCGCCGTTGAGAAGGAGAAAAATTGCCAGGACGCAGATTGATAGTGGGCGGCCGATCCGCGATCGTCCCACGGAGACGAACGCGAGCGCGGTCACCGCCGGAAGTGCAAGGCCCGCCGGGAGGTACCGCCGGGTCGCGTCCCAATGAGGGTGAAGCTGCCAGAGGGTCTCGACAACCGCGAATCCGCCTATGCTCCACACTGCGAGGAATCGAGCTCCGCGGGTCCTGATGGCTGTGACGCATCCCGCAACAGCCAATGCGATAAAAATGAGATCGACGGGTCGGAACGGAAGCCCGTCCCGGGACGAGAAACCGAAGAACGCGACGGTTCTGCCGGCCCGGTCCCAGGTGAGCGGGGTGGAGGCTACCGGAGGGGCCCGCCGCGCAGCCTCCAACACAACGGGCAGCCAGGGCAGGTAGCCGAGAAAAAGCGCCAGACAGAAGAGCGGTGACCAGACCAGAAATCGAAGAGCCCGGCGTTTTCTCTCGGAGTCCGCCGAAACCGCGTCCTCAAGCAGAACACCGCCGCCGGCAATCGCGAGCACGACGGCCGCGAGATAGAGCGTGTAGGCCGTCGCCAGACAGGCTGCATAGAGCGCGATGAGTCGCACGGCGGACGGGCGCTCGAGGAAAAAATCGAGCGCAATGAGAGAAAACACCAGGAGAAAGCACCCGAGCGCGTAGGGCCGCAGTTCCTGGGAATAGCGAACGTGAAATGGCGCAGCGGCGAGTAGAAGAGCGGCAACAACACCGGCCGGGGTTCCAACCCGCCGTCGGATGAGGACCGCGAGGGCGGCGACCGTGCCCACCCCCCACGCGACATCCGCGATCTTACGGACCCAGTCCGACGGTTGGAGAAGCTCGAAGGTCCGGCCCAGCAGATAGTCGAGAGGGGGATGGACAGCGTCGAATCGTATGGATTTCCAGAAAAAACGCCACGTCCCGTGCAGCCAAAAACTCTGCAGGATCTCGTCGAGCCCGTACGAAAAGAAGTCGAGCCGGAAAAGGCGCACCGCTGTCGCGACGGCGACGATCGACACGAGCGCGAGTTGAAATCGACGGCTGGGAATGCAGAAGGATATTCCGTATGCCGTCTGCGATGCGCCTCCTTCTGCCGGCGCTTCAGCTGATAGCGTCCGGTCGGTGCCCATCCTGATCTCGCGGTTGATTCTTTTCTCGCTCGCCATCTGGTTCGGCGGGTCGGTGCTCGTCGCGATTGCGGCGCCCGTCATCTTCCGGATGGTTCCCTCGCGCGACCAGGCCGGAGCCGCGTTTGGAGAGGTGCTGCGCCGGTTCGAGGCGGTCAAGCAGCTTCTCTCGCTCGTGCTGGTGATCGGGGTCTTCGTGGAGCTCGAGCGCGCGGGCGGCCTCGCCGGCCCTCTCGTGGTTTCCGGGATCGCGATCTTCGTTGCGGTCGCGACGAACGTGTACCTCTCGATGGTGCTTCGTCCCCGGATGAACTACTTCCGGATGAAGGTGGGGTCGTTCGACGCCGCGGGGCCCGACGATCCCTGGCGGCGCAAGTTCGACCGGCTGCACCGCCGTTCGAGCCGCATCTTCCTCTTCGGAGCGCTCGCCGCGGCCGTCGGTCTCTGGTTCCGGCCGTAACGGCGGCCGGGGCCGTCCCCCGGCTATCGGCTATCGGCTATCGGGTTTTCGCTACCAGGTCGATCTCGAGCGGCGCGCCCTTCGGAAGACCCGCCACGGTGACGGTCGATCGCGCCGGCCGGTGCTCGCCGAATCGCCGGGCGTACACCGCGTTCATCGCGGGGAAGTCTTCCGTACGGGTCAGGTACACGGTCGCCTTCACGACGTCCTGGAGTGTCAGCCCGCCTTCCTTCAGCACCGCCTCCAGGTTGTCGAAGATCCGTTCCGCCGACGGCTCGATGCCGCCCGAAACGAGCTCGCCGCTCTCGGGATCGAGAGGGATCTGCCCGGAGGCGTAGAGGAAGCCGCCTTCGATCACCGCCTGCGAGTACGGCCCGATAGCCTTCGGCGCTCCGTCGGTCGCGAGATATTTCATGAGGGGATCCTAGGACGGGAACGGTGAATCTGGAAAGGAAAAGCGGACGAATCAGCCTCGGCGGTCCGCGGTCTCGGTCTTTTCGGCGTTCTCTGAGGCGGCGCTGCCTTCGGCGTCAGGCTCGAGGATCCCGATGAAGGGAAGGTTGCGGTACATCTCCGCGTAGTCGAGCCCGTACCCGACCACGAAGTGGTCCTCGATCGTGAATCCGAGATAGTCCACCGGGATGCCTTCGTTGCCCGCGATCTTCTTTTTCAGAAGCGCGCAGATCCGGACCGACTTCGGGTGCCGGGTCCCCAGCAGCTCGATGATCTTGGTCAGGGTGCGGCCCGTGTCGACGATGTCTTCGACGATGATGACTTCCCGCCCGGCGACGTCCGTCGAGAGGTCGCGCTGCAGGCGCACGTTGCCGGACGACCTGGTCCCCGACCCGTAAGACGAGACCTGGAGAAAATCGAGCGAGACGGGCGTGGTCTCGAGCTTTTTCGCCAGATCGCACAGAAAGAAGATCGACCCCTTGAGGATCCCCACGAGGAGGGCGGGCCGCCCCGCCTGGTCACGGTCGATTTCGGCGGCGATCCGCGCGACGCCCGCGTCGAGGGTCGCCGCGTCTATGAGAGTCCGGCCGAGCTTCACGAGAAAAAGGCCCGGATTCGGGCGGTTTCGACGACCGGCGGGGCGGATTGCGGGATGCGAGCTAGAATAGTCTTCACCTCGGCAACGCCAAAAAAGACGCCAAAAGAAGATGTCGGTCGAGAAAATACAGCTTCTTCACGAAGACTACATCCGCCTCACGGAGCGGTTCAAGGCGCTCTGGACCTTTCACCAATTCGTTCGGGGCGTGTACAAGACGTTCTTCTCTGAGGACGCCGGTTATACGGTCGATTTCCCGGCGCTCTACGAGGACGTGAAGACCATCGCGTCCCGGATCAATACCGGGTCGCCCGAGTCCGTCGATCCGCTGCTGAAGGACCTGAACGTCCGGCTCGACGGGGTGGCGCGGCAGCTGCGGGACGTCGACAGGAAAATCTCGCCTTCCTTCATGCGGCGCTTCTTCGAGAAGGTGCGCCCGCAGGACGAAAAGATCGCCTTCTACCTGCTTCGCTTCTATTTTTCTCAGCCCGACATCGACGAGGACGTGATCGACAAGGTCGACTTCCTCGCGACGGTGGCGGCCACCGGCCAGGCGGACCCGGAAGCCTCCGCGACGCGCCCCCGCTCGCAGATCCGGAAGTTTTTCGAATCGCTCACGTCGTCGTCGGTGTGGCCGCGCATGGACACTGCGATGACCCCCGCCATCGTCCGGGCTTTCGACGAGCTCGCCAGCGACGTCGCGAGCGCGCGGGAGTTCGAAGAGCTGTTGAACCAGCGGCTTCTCGAAAACGTCCGCACGATGAAGCGCCGCGTCGCGAACGGGCTCTCGAACGCCGAGATCCTGACGGCGGTCGCCTGGTGCAACCTGACGTCGCGTTCGGTTTTCCACCGGCTCTACGAGCGCGAGGAGCGGCGGCTCGACGAGGCGACCGGTCGGATCACCAATCTCGAGCGCGAGCTGACGCGCGGCGGCGATGAGGTCGCCCCGGAAGAGTTTCAGCGTTTTCGCGACTCCCGCGTCAAGTTCGACCGCCAGGCGATGGACCACAATGTGCGCGCGCAGCACGTCCTGGAGTTGAAGACCGCAATCGGCGACGTCCTGACGAAGTTCGATATTTCGGGCCTCGCCGCGGAAGACATCGACGAGGCGCTCGAGCTCGTCGAGGAGATCGAGCCGGACGGCGGCGACGAGAGTTTCTGGCGTCCCTGCCTCGACCGGGTCCTCGCCGCGGTCGAGCTTTACGACGACGGCGTCGGAGCGCTCCGGACGAACGTCGCGGGGCTCTCTCATCTCGATCTCGAGTCGTGGGAGCTGGCGGCCGCCCGCCGGGCGGTCACGCACGGCGCGCCGGGCTCCGCCGCCGACCGGACCCTTCTCCGCGCCACCGCGCTCCGGTTCAAGGCGGAGACGGAATCGGAGGCGTTGAAATCCGCGGCGGCCGCCGCCCCGCCGGTCGAGCTCGTCAAGGCCGCTCGGGCGACCATTGCCCGGTCCCCGCTCATCGATGAAGCTCTTTCGGAGACCATCGACTCGTCGCCGCGCGGACCCGAAGCACGGTCCTGGAGCCGGACGCGGTTCCGCCTGCTGAAGTCGACCGCCGACCTGTGGCTTTGTCTGGACGCTGCGGAAGTGGCGGGCGACGCGGGGTCTCGCGGAGAGCCTTCCTGACATTCCCGGCCTGAGGAGTCGGTCCGGCGGAGCGGCCGTCTCGGGACCCGGCGAAGGGGCGGCGCGCGGTCGGTCGGAAGCAGACATCCATTTCGTCGTTTCGTCGTTTCGTTTCGACAGGAGCGGGTGTTCGCGCGCTCCGGCGACCGTATACTGCCCGGCCATGACGGACACCCCGCGGGAATCCGCTCCGCCCGAGCCGGAAGGGGCCTCGGAGGCCGAGTTGCTCCGCCACCGGCGGGACAGCTTCGAGCAGATCGGCGCGTTGACGGACACGTACCCGTTCTCGTTCCCGGCGTCCGCGACGGTCTCGGCGATCGCGGAACGGTACGGGAAGATTTCCGGCGACGACCTCGATCGGGAACCCGGCCTCGAAGCGGCGGCAGGCCGCGTTCTCGCCCTCCGCATCCAGGGCAAGGCGGGGTTTCTGGACCTGTCGGACGGCCTCGGCCGGCTGCAGGCGTACGTGCGAATGGACGCGGTCGGAGAAAAGGGCTGGGCCCTTTTCCGCGCTCTTGATCTCGGCGACTGGATCGGAGTGCACGGCCCGATGTTTCGGACACGGACCGGGCAGCTGTCGATCAAGACGCAGAGCCTGACCTTCCTCGCGAAGTGCTTTAAGCCGCTCCCTGAAAAATGGCACGGGTTGAAGGACGTCGAGGTCCGATACCGACAGCGGTATCTCGACCTCGCGGTGAACCCCGAGGCGCGGGCGGTGTTCGAGAAGCGCGCGGCGATCATCCGCGCGATCCGGAGGTTCCTGGACGCGCGCGGTTACCTCGAAGTCGAAACCCCGATGATGCAGCCGGTCGCCGGCGGCGCGCTGGCGCGGCCGTTCGTCACGCACCACAACGCACTCGACCTCGAGCTCTACCTCCGCATCGCGCCCGAGCTCTATCTCAAACGACTCGTAGTCGGCGGGATCGAGCGGGTGTACGAGATCAACCGGAACTTCCGTAACGAGGGGATCTCGACCCACCACAACCCCGAGTTCACGATGCTCGAGTTTTACCAGGCGTACGCGCGGGCGTCGGACCTGATGGATCTGACGGAGGAGCTGCTGTCCGGGCTCGTCAGGGAGGTCGTCGGCGGGACGGTCACTGCCTGGGGCGAGCACTCTATCGACTGGTCTCCGCCGTATCGCCGCGTCACGATGCGGGACGCGGTCGTCGAAGCGACACGGGACGACGCGCGAGGGCCGGTCCGAGCGGAAGAGCTCGCCTCAGCCGAAGGGGTTCTCGCGGCCGCGCGCCGGTTCGGAGTGGAGAAGCCGGATCGGTTCGCCGGGCAGAAGGGGAAGCTCTTAGCCGAGCTCTTCGAAGCGGTCGGCGAAGCGGGCTTCATCCAGCCGACCTTCCTTCACGAATTTCCGACCGAGATCTCGCCGCTCTCCAAGCAGGACCCGGCCGACCCAGAGTTCGTCGACCGGTTCGAGCTGTACGCCGGCGGGATGGAGATCGCGAACGGTTTTTCCGAGTTGAACGATCCGGCCGAACAGGAGCGCCGGTTCGTCGAGCAGGCGCGCCAGAAAGCCGGCGGGGACGCCGAGGCCATGCAGTTCGACAGCGACTACGTCGAGGCGCTGTCCTACGGAATGCCGCCGACGGCCGGGGAGGGGGTCGGAATCGACCGGCTCACGATGCTGCTCACGGAGAAACCCTCGATCAGAGACGTGATCCTGTTTCCGCTGATGAGGCCGAAGTGAGGAAGACGGGAATCGGGAATCGGGAATCGGGAATCGGGGAGCCTGAACGGGAGACGGGAATCGGTAATCGGAAGCCGGGAATCGACAGACCCGTTCCCGCTCTTCGGCGGTTCGACTACCCATTCCCGATTCAGTTGACCGCGGAGTACCGCGGCCGTCTCGCTCCCGCCGGTCGCTCGGCTCCCGATTACCGGCCCGGGCCGCTCCGGGTCCCCGCGTGACCTACGAGTCCTTCATCGCGCTGCGGTACCTCGCGACATCGCGGCGCAGCGCCCACGTTGCGCTGATCTCGACCATTTCGGTCGTCGGACTCGGAGTCGGCGTAGCCGCTCTCGTGCTTTCCCTGTCTCTTTTGTCCGGGTTTCAGGACCGGATCCGCGCGCAGATGTCCGACCGCAGCCCTCACCTCGTCGTGTCTCCGGAGCGGGGGAACCGCCTCGCAGATGCCGATCTCGTCAGCCGCGTTCTCGCTTCGATTCCGGGGGTCGTTTCTACGCAGCCGGCGATCGAGGGCCGCGGGTGGCTCTCGGACTCCGCGTCGCGCACCACGCTGCCCGTCCGATTTCGGAACGCCGCGCCGAACTCGCTCGAGGACGCCGGGGACGGGTATCCGCCCGCGCGGCTCTCGTCGGCGGTCGCGGGACGCACGGGCTCCGAGCGGGGAAGCGTCCTGCGGCTGATCTCGTCACGCACCCGGCTCTCTCCGATCGGCCCCGTGCCGATCGCTGTCGCCGTGCGGGTGCGGGACATCCGGCGCGGAAGCCTGGTCGAAAAGCCCGCGGACATCGAGCTGCCCGAGGCGACAGCGCGCCTCCTCTCCGGGATCTCGACGGGCGCTCGTTCGTGGGAAGCTCGTCTCGCCGACGCGTCCGCGGCGGACGGCGCCGCCGCGGCAGTGCGCGCGAATCTCCCGGCCGGATACCGCGTTCAGACCTGGCGCGACTTGAACGCGCCCCTCGCGTTCGCCCTGAAGCTCGAGAAGGTCGTGATTTTTGCGACGGTCGCGCTCGTCATCGTGGTCGCGGCTTTGAACATCGTTTCCAACATTGCGCTCCTGGTCGTCGAGAAGAAGAAGGACCTCGGCGTGCTCACGTCGATGGGCGCGGCGCCGGCGTCGCTCGCGCGGATCTACCTGACGCTCGGGGCCGCGATCGGCGCGGCGGGCACCGCCGGCGGCATCCTGGTCGGCGTGGGCGCTTCGCTGCTGCTGGACCGCTACCGCCTCGTGCCGCTCCCGGGAGACGTGTACCTTCTTTCGCACGTCCCGTTTGCGGTGCACCCGCTGGAAGTGGCGACGGTCGCGGTGTTCGCCTTCGCGACCGCGATCGCCGCGGCTCTCCTGCCGGCGCGGGCCGCGGCGCGGCTCGCGCCGGGAGAAGCCGTGAGGCTGTCTCGATGACGGGCATCGCCGCTCTCCGCTGAGCCGCATGCTGGCGATCCACGCGGAGAATCTCTCGAAGGTGTACGAGGGCGAAGGCGCCCCCGTACGGGTCTTCACCGGTCTCTCTCTCGATGTCGAGACCTCCACGTTCGCCGCCGTGATGGGGCCCTCCGGAGTGGGGAAGTCGACTCTTCTGCACCTGCTCGGAGGGATCGACCGCGCCGACTCCGGGCGCGTCGAGATCTTCGGCCAGAGCCTCGAGGACCTGAACCCGAAAGAGCGTGCGCGGTTTCGCAACGAAAGGATCGGCTTCGTGTTCCAGTTTCACCACCTGTTGCCGGAATTCACGGCGGCCGAAAATGTGGCGTTTCCCCTGCGGATCGGGGGGATGGGCGCCGCCGAGGCGGGGAGGGGCGCTGAGGCCCTTCTCGACCGCGTCGGGCTCTCCGACCGCGGGCACCATCGGCCGCGAGCGCTGTCCGGAGGAGAGCAGCAGCGGGTGGCGATCGCCCGCGCTCTCGCGCGCGGGCCCGGGCTCCTCCTGGCGGACGAGCCGACGGGGAACCTCGATGCGGAGTCCGCCGCCGGCGTGTTCGCGCTTCTCGAGGAGCTGCATCGAGAGCGGGGGATGACGACGATTCTCGTCACGCACAACCCGGATCTCGCAAGTCGTTGTGATAAAATCTACTTGATGTCGCGCGAAGGGATTTCACCCGCTGCCGGTTTCTGAGGTCGAGGTCGGATGCAGGGCCAGTTTCGGTGAGTCTGTGAGTTGGTAGCCGGTGAGTCGGTGAGTCGGGTAAGCCGGTGAGTCTGACTCGTACTTCGTTCCCAAGGGGCCCCAATGTTTGAGAAGTACAACGAGAAGGCGAGACGGGCCCTCTTCTTCGCCCGCTACGAGGCTTCCAAGCTGGGTTCCAAAGTCATCGAATCCGAGCACCTGCTCCTGGGCATCCTTCGCGAGGGCGAAGACATCATCAAAGAGATCTTTTCCCGCTTCAACGTGAAGCCGGAAGAGGTCCGCCGCGAGATCGAAGGGGACCGGATTTTCGTCGAGCGGATCTCCTCGACCGCCGAGCTCCCCCTCTCGGAAGAATCGAAGAAAATTCTCGCCTACGCCTCGCACGAGGCCGAGTCGATGATGCATCCCTACGTCGGGACCGAGCACCTCCTGATCGGCCTGTTGCGGGTGGATGGCTGCGTGGCCGGCCGGCTCTTGACCGCGCGGGGGTTCAACCTCTATGGCGTGCGGGAGGAGACAATCTCGCTGATCAAGGAGCGGGAAGTCTCCAAGCAGAAGAAGGAGCTTCCCTTCCTGGCCGAATACAGCCGGGACCTGACCTCGCTCGCCACGGGCGGCGGGTTTGACCCGCTGATCGGGCGGGAGAAGGAAGTCGAGAGGATCATTCAGATCCTCTCCCGGCGCACGAAGAACAACCCGATCCTCCTGGGCGAGCCAGGAGTCGGCAAGACCGCGATCGTCGAGGGTCTCGCGACCCGCATCGTCGAAGGCGCGGTCCCGATGTTTCTTGCGCAGAAAAAGATCCTCGCCCTGGACCTCTCGCTCATCGTCGCGGGGACCAAGTATCGCGGGCAGTTCGAGGAGCGCCTGAAGGGGATCATCCGCGAGCTGCGCGAGAACCCGGACCTCATCATCTTCATCGACGAGATCCACTCCCTGATCGGAGCGGGATCGGCCGAGGGGTCCCTCGACGCGGCAAACATCCTGAAGCCCGCGCTCTCGCGAGGCGAGGTCTCCTGCGTCGGCGCCACGACGCTCAAGGAGTACCGCAAATACATCGAGAAGGACCGCTCGCTTCTCCGGCGTTTCCAGGCGATCAACGTGACCGCCCCGTCCGAGGACGAGACGTTCGAGATCCTCGAGGGGGTCAAGGATCGCTACGAGCAGTTCCACAAGGTCCGGTATTCGCCCGAGGCGATCAAAACGGCCGTGTACCAGTCCAACCGCTACATCACCGACCGCTTCTTCCCCGACAAGGCGATCGACCTCCTGGACGAGGCCGGCGCGAAGGTGAAGTTGAAGCGCGTCGCGGACACGCAGAACCTGCGCAAGCTCGAGGTCGAGACCCGGCAGATCGTCAAGGAAATGAAGAAGGCGATCTCCGACAAGGATTTCGAAAAAGCGGTTTTCCTGCGGGAGCGCGAGATCGAGCTGAAGGAAGAGATCGAGCGCACGAAAGCTCAGACCGCCGAGCGGAGCGAGGCGACCCAGGAGGTCACCCGCCGCGACATCGAAGAGATCATCTCCTCGTGGACGGGGATCCCCGTCGCGTCGCTCGAAATGGAAGAAGCCGAGAAGCTCCTTCACATGGAAGATGCGCTGCGCCGCCGCATTGTCGGTCAGGAGGCCGCGATCATCGGCGTGTCCAAGGCGATCCGACGCTCGCGGCTCGGCGTCAACAATCCGAACCGGCCGATGGGCTCCTTCATCTTCCTCGGGCCTTCGGGCGTCGGGAAGACCGAGGTGGCGAGGAGGCTGGCGGAGTTTCTGTTCGAGAACCCGAAGTCTCTCGTGCGCTTCGACATGTCCGAGTACATGGAAAAGCACGCGGTCTCGAAATTGATCGGGTCGCCTCCCGGCTACGTCGGCCACGAGGAGGGCGGGCAGCTCACGGAGCGCATCCGCAGAAATCCCTACAGCGTCATCCTGTTCGACGAGATCGAAAAGGCGCACCCCGACATCGCGAACCTCCTCCTGCAGATCCTGGAGGACGGGATCCTGACGGATGCCTACGGAAACGTCGTCGATTTCAAGAACACGTTGATCATCATGACGTCGAACATCGGGACGAAATACCTGGTGAACCGCACGAGGCTCGGCTTCGGCGGCAGCAAGGAAGTCCACAACAACCGCGAGATCGAGGATTTGGTCTTGAAGGAGTTGAAGCGCGACTTCTCTCCGGAATTCATCAACCGGATCGACGAGACGATCGTGTTCCATCCGCTGGGACAGCCGGAGCTCACGAAGATCTGCCGGCTCCTGATCGACGACGTGAACACGACGATCGCCACGAAGGGCGCGTCGATCGACGTCGACGACGCCGCCATCCAGTGGCTCCTGGAGCAGAGCGGCGACGATCCGAACATGGGCGCGCGGCCGCTTCGCCGGTCGATCCAGAAGTTCGTCGAAGACCCTGTCTCCGAGCTCCTGATTCAGTCGCGTGAGGAAAAACTCGACGCAATCGAGGTGCGGGTCGGTCCGTCCGGCCTGACGGTCATCGCCCGGGAGCCCGAGCCCATAGTCCAGGACTGATTCGTTTTTCCGGACCGCAGACGCCGGGCACGGCGCTACGGCGACCGGGTATCTCGAAAAGGCGGAAGAAGATAAGCTCCCGGCTCGTTTGGACAAAGAACCCGATGTTTGTATGGACGCTTCATCCGGAGGCCGGCACCTCATGGCCCGGCAGCTCATGGGAATGCCCGGCCGTCCCGGGCACGGCGCCGTCCGCCGGCTGGAAACCAACCGTTTGAGGCAGAGGCACCGGATCTTTGCCGGGGCGCTCGCCGCGTGGATGGCAACCGGCCTCGCAACGGCCCAGTCACCGTCCCCGACGCCCCTTCCGGTCCGTCCGGCTGCCTCGCCGGAGGCGCCCGCGGTTCCCTCGCCCGCCGCCTCGGCGCCCGCGATCCCGGCACCCGGCGGTTCGGCCCCGGGAGCGCCGACCCCCGCTCCCGGCCAGGCGCCCGTCCCGGCAGTCCCGGTTGCCGCCCGCGACCGGATCGTCGGGATCCGCGTGGTCGGGTTCCAGACGGTCTCGCCGGACACGATCGCCCATTACCTGGGCGTCAAGGTCGGGGACCCGTACGACGCGGACAGGATTCGATCGAATTTTCAGGCGCTCTGGGACGTCGGCCTCCTGGAAAACGTCTCGATCGAGGCCGATCGGGGCGCCGAAGGGGTCACGCTGGTCGTAACGATCGAAGAGCGCCCGACGATCAAGGAAGTCGAGTTCGTCGGCAACAAAAAGCTCTCGACCACGCAGATCAAGGACAAGCTGAAGGAGGGCAAGGCCGAGGTGAAGGCGGGCGTCCCGCTGTCCGTGCGTGACATCGCGAAGTCGCGCTCGATGATCGCGGACATCTACTCCGAGAACGGGTATCGCAGCGCGACGGTCGAGTACCGGATCGACGACGTGTCCAAGACGGACAAGAAGGTCGTCTTCGTGATCGACGAGGGCGACAAGGTGAAGATCGCCTCGATCGTCTTCGAGGGCAATCACGTGTTCTCGCAGCTGCGCCTGCGCGCCGCGATGAAGAAGACGAAGGTGAACACCTGGTTCCGCCTGCTCTCGGAGACGAGCACGACGTATAGCCAGGCGAACTACGAGGCCGACGTCGAAAGCCTGAAGGGTGCGTACCACGCGAAGGGCTACAAGGACGTCGTGGTCAAGGACCCGGTACTGGACGTTTTCGTGAAGAACCCGAAGGCCCCGGTCAAGAAGCAGAAGAAGCGAGTCCGGATCACGATCCCGATCGTCGAGGGGGATCAGTTCTTCACGAACCAGATCCAGCTCGTCAAGGTCAACCAGGCCGGTCAGCCCGTCGAGGGAGACGAAGCGTACGTGGTCCCGAAGGAACGGATCATGCGTCAGTTCAACGACCTGCCGCCGGGGTCCGTCCTGAATCGCGACTACCTGATCGAAGCGTTGTCGCGCATCGAGTCCGAGTACAAGACCCGCGGCTACATCTACTGGTTCGCCGACCCCGCGTTCCGCGAAGTCGGCAACCACAGGGTAGACGTCGACGTCCGCCTCTACGAAGGCGACAAGTTCTACCTGGGCCGCCTCGAAGTCCAGGGCAACACAACCACCCGGGACAAGGTGATCCGACGGGAGTTCGCTCTTGACGAGGGCGACATCATGAACATGGAGGCGGTCAAGAAGAGCCTCCAGAAGCTTCAGTCGCTCGGATACTTCAAGGTGGGCGAAGAGCCGGACTTCAAGGTGCGTCCCGACGACAAGAAGGTCGACCTGACGCTGAAGGGAAGCGAAACTTCCAGAAACGAGGTCCAGTTCGGCGCCGGGTTTTCCGCGCTCGACGGGTTCTTCGGGCAGTTTTCCTTTCAGACGCGGAACTTCCTCGGCCGCGGGGAAGTCCTGGGCGCTTCGGCGCAGCTCGGAAAGATCTCCAACTACTACGACGTCTCATACACGGTTCCCTGGTTCATGGACAAGAACCAGACCGTGGGAACGTCGCTCTTCAAGCGGAACATCACGTACCTGAACATCGACGAGCGGCGCACCGGCGGTACGGCGTTCTATGGCAAGGGGCTCGGCCTCTTCGACAGCTGGTCGGTGCTCTACCAGTACGAGGACGTCAAATCGAACTTCCCGGTGCGCGGCGCGGCGGTGCCTCCCGGCCAGCCGGTCCCTCCGGACAAATTCACGCAGGTGGTCGGGAAGACGTCTTCATTCACTCCTGGATATCGGTTCGACAGCCGCAACGACCCGTTCGATCCGAACGGCGGCCACCGGTTCTACCTCACGACTCAGGTCGCGGGCAGCTACCTCGGCGGCAGCGTCGATTTCATCAAACCGCTCATCGGGGGGTCGATCTACATCCCGATCCGGATCCCGCGACACTCCTACCTCGCGTTGAACGGCGAAGCGGGATACGTGCGGCCCTATGGGGGGCAGGGCGTGCCCATCTACGAGCGCTTTCAGCTCGGTGGCGAGCAGAGCCTGCGCGGTTTCCGGGCGGGCTCGGTACTGCCGCTCGAAAAGAACCAGCAGGTCTTCACAGACGAGGACGGGCGGATCCTCGGCGGGAACAAGTACTTCGTCCTGAACGCCGAGTATGTGTTTGCGAGCATCGGCCCGGCGAAGGTGCTCGCCTTCGCGGACATCGGCAATTCGTTCCACGAGAGCCAGAACTTCGGCTTCACGGGCCTCCGGACATCGGTCGGCGCCGAGCTTCGGATCTTCCTGCCGATCTTCCAGGCTCCGCTGCGGTTCATTTACTCGTTCAACCTGAGCCCGAAGACCCCGATCGACCAGTTCGGCTTCCCGATCGAGAGCCTGCGCGACAAGAAGCGCGGCTTCGATTTCTCGATCGGGCGGACTTTCTGAGCGGTCCCTCGACGGGGCCGTAAGGGAGCAAGCGGCCGTGGGCCGCAACATCCCATGGGAAAACGCGGCGTGGGATGTCGTTGGTGCCCGGGAGACGGCCACCGAGGCCCTCCGGAATGGCTCCGTTTTCCGGCTGTTGTAGCTCCGGGGAGTCTGCTAGTATTTTGCGTTCTCGCCGCACACGATTACGTTTAAGGAGCTTGGAATGAAACGCATTGTCCTCTGTATCCTGACGGCCGGCGTCACGGCGATTGCCGCCGCCCAGACAGGCGCGGCCCCCTCGGCCGCACCGGCCGCCGGGGCCACTGGCGGATTTTCCGGACCGATCGCGATCATCAACTCACAGCGGCTGGCGCTCGAGTCCGCTCCCGGCAAAGAAGCTTACGGGCGTCTGAAGAAGGTCTCGGATTCGAAGAAGGAAGAGCTCGACCGTGTCGAGAAGGAAGCCCGTGACCTCGTCCAGAAATTGAACGACCAGGGCCAGTCGATGCCCGCAGATAAGCGCGAAGCGCTCGAGAAGCAGGCGGACGATCGGCAGAAGGCGTGGAAGCGGATGCAGGAAGACGCGCAGAAGGACCTTCAGGAGGCCGAGCGCAAAGAGATGGGGTCTCTCGAGGGCCGCATCGGACCGATCGTGAAGGACTTCTTCAAGGAGAAGCGCTACGCGGTGGTTCTCGACTCCCGCGCCGGAATCATCTACGCGGACGAGGCGACCGACGTGACCGACGAGGTATTGAAGCGGATCAACACGACTGTGGCTCTGCCGAAACCGGCGGGAGCGACGGGCGCCGCGGCTCCCAAGCCTGCCGCCGGGACCGCCGCCGTGCGGCCCACCCCCGTGCCGAAAAAGCGGTAAGCCGGAATACACTTCCCTGGTGAAGCGCGCATCCGGGGGGAAATCGACGGGCAAGGGCCGCGGGGCAAAGAGCTCTCGCGGCCTTTTCTTTACCCTCGCGCAGGTGGCCGATCTCGTCGGAGGCACAGTTGTCGGCGACCCGGAGCTGCGATTGACCGGCATCGCGCCTCTCGAGACCGCCGGCGCCAGCGACCTCTCCTGGCTGGCCGATCCCCGGAGGCTGCGGGATGCCGCGGACAGCCGCGCCGGGGCACTCCTGCTCGCCGACGCGGCGCACGCGCCGGGCCGGCCCTCCGTCCTCGTCGACAATCCGACGGTCGCCTTCGCCGCCTGGCTTGCGCGCATGCGCCCGCAGAAGCGGCCGGCCTCCGGTGTCTCCCGGAGGGCGCACGTCGGGTCGCGGGCCAGGATCGGCCGTGGCGCGTCGGTGGCCGCCGGCGCGACGGTCGAAAACGACGCCCGGGTCGGCGCGCGCGCGGTTCTCTTCGCGGGAAGCTACGTCGGAGAGGGGGCCGAGATCGGTGAGGACACCTGGCTCTACCCGAATGCGGCCGTGCTCGCAGACTGCCGGGTCGGGGCGCGCTGCGTGCTGCACCCGGGGGCGGTGGTGGGATCGGACGGGTTCGGGTACATCTGGGACGGGGAACGGCATCGGAAGATCCCACAGGTCGGCATCGTGCGCGTGGAAGACGACGTCGAGATCGGAGCGAACGCCGCGATCGATCGCGCGACGCTCGGGGAGACGGTGATCGGGCGGGGCACCCGGATCGACAACCTGGTCCAGGTCGGCCACAACGTCGAGATCGGCGAGCATTCGATCCTCTGCGGACAGGCCGGAATTGCCGGTTCCTCCCGGCTCGGCGCGCACGTCACGCTCGCCGGGCAGGCGGGAATCGGCGATCACGTGGCCGTGGGGGAGGGCGCAACCCTCACGGGGCGGGCCGGGATCCCCTCGCGCGGCGTCGTGCCGGCCGGCGCCGTCGTGTCAGGCTATCCTCCCGCTCCGCACCGTGAGTTTTTGAAGCGGGCGGCGCTGATCGCGCGGCTGCCCGAGCTCGTCGCGCGGCTCGCGAAGCTCGAGAAATCGGCCGGCGCCGGCCGGGGAAAGTGAGTTGAGCGTGGAGCTCGGTATCCTCGAGATCCTGAAGATTCTTCCGCATCGGTATCCGTTCCTTCTGGTGGATCGGATTCTGGAGATCGATCCCGGAAAGCGCGTCGTGGGCATCAAGAACGTGACGTTCAACGAGGAATTCTTCCAGGGCCACTTCCCCGGAAACCCGGTCATGCCTGGCGTGCTGATCGTCGAGGCGATGGCGCAGGTGGCCGGCGTCGGCCTGCTCGCCGTGCTCCCCGAGGAGGAACGCAAGCTGCTCTATCTGACGGGCGTCGACCGCTGCAAGTTCCGCCGACCTGTGGTTCCGGGAGACCAGCTGCGCATCGAGGTGGAGATCGTCGCGGTGAAGTCGCGGATCTGCAAGTGCCGCGCGCGGGCGACCGTCGAAGGAGCGCTCTGCGCGGAGGCCGAGCTGACCTCGGCGTTGGTCGCGCGCTCATGAGCGCCGACGTCCACGGGACGGCGATCATCTCGCCGGGGGCGGTTCTCGGGGATGGGGTCGAGGTCGGCCCGTACGCGGTCATCGGAGAACATGTGCGGCTCGGAAACCGCACCCGGGTCGGGGCGCACGCGAACATTTCAGGGCCGGCGGAGTTCGGCGAAGACAACCGCATCTTTCCGCACGCGGTCCTCGGGCTCGAGCCGCAGGACCTGAAGTACCAGGGGGAGCCGACGCGACTCGTCGTCGGTTCGCGAAACGTCTTCCGCGAGTTCATGACGGCCCACCGGGGGACGGTGACCGGACGGGGAGAGACGGTGATCGGTGACGACGGCTATTTCATGTCCTACAGCCACATTGCTCACGATTGCCGGATCGGATCGCGGGTCGTCTTCGCGAACTGCGCGGCGCTCGCCGGGCACGTCGACGTGGGCGACCACGCGACGCTCGGCGCGTTTGCCGCAGCGCACCAGTTCATCCGGATCGGCAACTACGCCTTCGTCGGCGCGTACGCGCAGCTTCGACAGGACGTGCTTCCGTTCTGCAAGACGGACGGAATCGACGCGACGACCTACGGGATCAATGCGATCGGCCTGAAGAGGAACGGGTTCACGGACGAGCGCATCGAGGCGCTCCAGAAGGCGTATCGGCTCCTGATCAAGTCGAAGCTCAATACGACGCAGGCCCTGGAGCGGATCGCGGCAGAGCTGTCGGGAGAGCCCGACGTCGACGACCTCGTCCTCTTCATCCGCGGGAGCAAGCGGGGATTCCACAAGTGATCGCGGCGCCGGGGGGGCCGCCTCCGTCCCTGCGTGAGGTCCGGGTTGCCGTCGTCGGAGTCGGCCACCTCGGACGCCACCACGCGCGGATCGCGGCGTCTCTTCGGGGGGTCCGCTGCGTCGGCGTGGTGGACCGGCATCCGGGCCGCGCCGCCGAGATCGCGGCGGAGTTCGGACTTCCAGTTCTCGGGTCGCTCGAGGAAGCGGCAGAGGCCGCGGAAGCGGTCGTCGTGGCGACCCCGACCGTCAGTCATGCGGAGATCGCGAGGACGCTGATTGCCCGAGGCTGCGACGTCCTCGTGGAAAAGCCGATCACGGCGACGGTCGCGGAAGCCGATGCGCTCCTGGCGGAGGCGCGCTCGCGTGGCCGCGTGGTCCAGGTCGGCCACGTCGAGCGGTACAACCCGGCCGTTCAGGCGGCTCTCGGTCTCGCCGTGGACGTGAGATTCATCGAAACCCATCGCCTCGGGGTGTTCACGCGCCGGAGCCTCGACGTGGACGTCGTGCTCGATCTCATGATCCACGACCTCCAGATCGTGCAGGCTCTCGTCGGGCGCCCGGTCGAAGAAGTGCGGGCGGTCGGGATGCCGGTGCTGACCTCGACGATCGACGTCGCCAACGCGCGGATCTCGTTCGAGGGAGGCTGCGTCGCCACGCTGACCGCATCGCGGGTGTCGTCCGACAAGGTGCGCCGGTGCGAGATCTTCGCCCCCGCGCTCTCGCTCTCGGTCGACATGCAGGCGCAGTCTGTGCGCGCGTACCGCCTGTCCCGGGAGACCGGGGAGCCGGAAATCGTCTTAAGCTCCGTCGCGGTCGAGCGGGAAGAGCCTCTCGCGCGGGAGATGTCCGACTTCGTCCGCGCCGTCCGCGAGCGCGGCCTGCCGCTCGTCTCCGGCGAAGTGGGACGAGAGGCGCTCCTGCTGGCGACCCGGGTGCAGGAGGCGATCGAGCGGCAGCGCGCAATCGCAGAAGGAGTCCCCGTATGAGCCGGAAGCCGGCGCGCATCGGCCTCATCGGCGGTAGCGGGGTTTATGACCTCTCGGGAATCGAGGGGCTTCGCGAGGAGAAACTGGAGACCCCGTTCGGGACCCCGTCCGACTCCTACTTCACCGGAACACTCGGCGGAATCCAGGTCGCCTTTTTCTCCCGGCACGCGCGTGGACACCGTCTCTCGCCGACCGACATCAACTACCGGGCGAACATCTGCGGATTCAAGATGCTCGGGTGCGACGCCCTTCTTTCGGCGTCCGCCGTCGGAAGCCTCCGGGAGGAGATTCCGCCGCGGCACGCGGTGATACCGGACCAGTTCATCGACCGGACGCGCCATCGCGCGGACACGTTTTTCGACCGGGGAATCACCGCGCACGCGGGATTCGCCGATCCAATCTGTCCCGCCCTCTCGGACGCGCTCGAAGCGAGCGCTCGGGACGCCGGGCTCACCGTGCACCGGGGAGGAACCTACGTCTGCATGGAAGGTCCCCAGTTTTCCACCCGCGCGGAGTCGCGGCTCTACCGCACCTGGAACGCGGACGTGATCGGTATGACGAACCTCACGGAGGCGCGGCTCGCTCGAGAAGCGGAGCTCTGCTACGCGACTCTCGCGCTCGTCACGGATTACGACTGCTGGAGGGAGTCCGCTGAGCCCGTCACGGTCGAGGCGATCCTGGCCGTGCTCTCGGAGAATGCGAGGGGAGCGCGCCGGACGATGCGGGCCGCCGTCGCGAAGGTGTCCCCGGACCGTTCGTGCGGCTGTCGGGACGCGATGCGGTATGCGGTCCTGACCGACCGGAAGTCACTCTCGGACGAGACCCGCGCCCGGCTCGCGCCGATCGCGGCGAGATACCTGTGACGGAATCGCCGGTGTCCGGCGGGATCGACCTGGCCCGCCGTCCGGGGCGAATCGTCGTGACGGGGTCAGTCGCGTTTGATTACCTGATGACCTTCCCGGGGCACTTCGTCGAGCATCTGATTCCGGATCAGCTTTCGCGGCTCTCCGTTTCCTTCCTCGTGGACGAGATGCGCCGCGTCGAAGGGGGGTGCGCAGCGAACATCGCGTACGGGCTCGCGGTCCTGGGCGACCGTCCGCTCCTTTTTGCGACGGCCGGCCCCGATGCCGCCGCCTATCGCGACCGGCTTGCCGGCGAGGGCGTCGACGTCTCCGGCCTGCGCCTCTCTCCGGAGGTTTTCACCGCTTCGTTCTTCGTTTCGACCGACCTCGACCAGAACCAGATCGCGTCGTTCTTCACGGGGGCCATGGCCCTGGCGCGGGACCTTTCGATCGCGGACCTGCCGGCGCAGGGCTGCGCGCTCGTCCTGATCTCCCCGAACGACCCGCAGGGCATGAAGCGCTACGCCGAGGAGTGCCGGTTCGCCGGGATCCCATTCATCTACGACCCGAGCCAGCAGGTCGCGCGACTGTCCGGGGAGGACCTCGCGGCAGGCGTCGAAGGCGCGGCAATGCTCATCGCCAACGACTACGAGATGGGGATCCTGACCCAGAAGACCGGCTGGACCGCGCCGGACATCGAGGCCCGCGTTCCGGTCGTGATCGAAACCCATGGGGCAGAGGGTTCGACGATCGTCGTGTCCGGCAGGGAGCGCCACAGGATCCCGTCCGCGCGCCTCGAGGGAAAGGCTCTCGATCCCACCGGGGTCGGAGACGCGTTCCGAGCGGGCCTCCTCCGGGGAATCCGAGCCGGACTCTCCTGGGAAATCGCAGGGCGGATGGGAAGCACGGCCGCCGTGTTCTGTCTGGAGGCGCAGGGGCCCCAGCCTGCGCGCTACACGATCCCGCGCTTCATGGAGCGCTACGAATCCAACTTCGGAGCGGAGCCGGCCCTGGCGAAGGCGTTGTTGCGGAAGTAGGGTTTCGCCGGAACACAGAGGCGCTTCGATCGGCCGCATCCTGAATGCGGGCTCAGTCCGCTCCACGGCCAACACGCACCCCCCATCTGCGGTCTCCTCGCCCCAACCCTCTCCCGCGGGGAGAGGGGCAAAGCTGCGGTTCCGTCGAGTTGGTGACCAAGCTCGTCACGAGAGGAGTCTCCTGACCAAAGGGAAGGAGGAGCCTCTCGTGACGGGAGCCGCAGCGAACGGAGGGACGAGGCGAGCGGTCGAAGGCCGCATCCGGCCGAGCCGCTCGCCGGTGCCCCTTGCCGCCGAGCGACGAGGGGCACGTCCCGGAGTGAGCGAAGGCGACGGTTGTGGTGCTAACATTCCGCCTCTTCTCAAAGGGGACCTGATCATTGAACAGCCGCCGTGTCGTCCGCCGTATGGGCCCCGCCCTCTTCGCCCGAGAGGTCGAGGGAGCGGCCGACGCGTCGAAGCTGCGCATCACCGTGGTGTGCGCACGCTGGAATCCCACGATCACGGATGCTCTCCTCTCTTCCGCTCTCGGCGCGCTCTCGGAACGCGGCGCCCGCCCGGGAAACGTCACGGTCGTGCGCATTCCGGGGGCTTTCGAGCTCCCGGCCGCCTGCCGGCTCGCGCTCTCCTCGAAATCCTGCGACGCGGTCGTTGCGCTCGCCGCGATCGTCCGCGGTGAGACAACGCACCACGAGGTTCTCGCAAATTCGGTGGGTGCCGCTCTCGCTTCTCTGTCGTCGGAAACCGGACGGCCCGTCGGATTCGGTCTCCTGACGTGCGAGACGATGGACCAGGCGCGCGCCCGGACCGGCAAGGGCGCCGAGGCGGCGGAGGCGGCGGTCGAAATGGCAAACCTGCGGCGCCAGATGCGGACGACCTGATGGGCGCGCGGCGCAAGGCGCGGGAGCTGGCGCTCCAGATGCTGTTCGAGAACGACGTGGCGGGAACCGCGCCGCAGGAGATGTTCGACCGCAGCGCCGATCTGCAGAAAGTGTCCGCTACCCTCCGCGACTTCACCGAGAGGCTCGTTTCAGGAACATTGACGCGGCGCGAAGAGCTGGACGAGATCATCACGCGGCAGGCGGACCACTGGCGGCTGGCGCGGATGCCGATCGTCGACCGCAACATCCTCCGCCTCGCCCTCTTCGAGCTGCTCCACGAGCCCGCCACGCCTCGCCCCGTGGTCATCGACGAGGCGCTCGAGATCGCGAAACGTTTCTCGACGCCGCGCTCCTCGCAATTCATCAATGGAATCCTGGACGGGGTGCTGAAATCGAGGGAAGGCCCCGCGGCGTGAGGGGGCGCATCGGCGCCCTCTGTCGCGGGCGCATTTGCGCCCTCAGTCTCTGTGCGCTCGCCCTCGCGGCCGCTCTTCCGGGCGGGGAACAGTCGGCTGTCTACCGGGCTACCGGCTCGGATGCGCGCCTTTTCGACCAGTACGACAACGACGGGTACTCGCTCGCCGTGGTCCCCTCGGAAAAGGGAGTCGAGTTGCGGGTCCGGGTCTCCGACGCGCCGCTCGAGAGCACCGCGCCTTTCCCGACGGGCCTGCGCCGCGAGACCTCGCTGACAACAGCGCCGGACCGCGACGCGTTCGCGGCGCGCCTCGCTCGCGGGAGCCGGACGTCCGCCGAGGCCGTGCGGCGCGTACTCGTCGAGGTCGCGTCGGAGATCCGGTACGACCCCGACCGCCTTCGCAACCAGGATCCCACGGCCGTGTTCGCGTCTCGCCGCGCCTACTGCGTCGGCTACAGCGAGCTCGCGGTGGACCTGCTGCGCCGTCTCTCGATTCGCGCGCGGACGGTTCAGGGAGTGCTGCGCTCGGAGCCGGGAGCGGATCGTTACGACCCGGCGATCGAAGGCGTGTACCACCGGTGGATCGAGGTCTTCTATCCCGACCGGGGTTTCGTCTTCTCGGATCCCGCGGGCTCGATCAACGGCGTCGACGCGCGGTATCTCCCGTTCGACCGGCGTTCGCTGACGAGGCCGCGCTCGCTGCATCTGAAGGGAGTGGAGCCGCCGACGGGGACGCTGAACTACGAAGCGGTCGTCGCAGGCAAGACAAGCGTCCGCATACGAAGGTAGAGAACGGGTTCCGGCCAGCCCGGCCCGCGCCCGGCTGACTCACCAGACGTTGCGAACGCGCGAACGACCTGCGAACCCCTCACCCCAACCCTCTCCCGCCGGGAGAGGGAGCGGAGCTGCGCTTCCGTCGAGATGGTGGCTGAGCCGGAGCGAACGAAGGGCACGTCCCGCAGTGAGCGGAGGCGACGGGTTATATTGCCCGCCTCACCATGCCGGAAAAGTACGACCCGCTCGAGCTCGACACGAAGTGGCAGCGCCGATGGGAAGAGGCGCGGGTCTCCTTCGTCGACACCTCCGAAGGCGTGGATAAGTTCTACATGCTGAACATGTTTCCGTATCCTTCGGGCAGCCGCCTGCACGTCGGGCACGGGCGCAACTACATCCTGGGCGACGCTCTGTATCGCCGGGAACGGATGGCGGGCCGGCGCACCCTGAACCCGATGGGTTGGGACGCTTTCGGGCTGCCGGCCGAGAACGCCGCGATCGCGAGCGGCATCCCGCCCCGGGAGTACACGACCGGGAACATCGGACGGATGAAAGAGCAGCTGAAGAGCCTCGGCCTGCTCTACGACTGGTCGAAGGAGCTCGCTTCCTGCGATCCCGCCTACTACAGGTGGAACCAGTGGCTGTTTCTCCGGATGTGGGAGCGGGGCCTCGCGTACCGCAAGACCGCGCCCGTCAACTGGTGCCCGGGGTGCCGCACGGTGCTGGCGAACGAGCAGGTCGTCGACGGGCGCTGCGAGCGCTCGGGCGATCTCGTCGAGATTCGCGATCTGACCCAGTGGTTCTTCCGGATCACCGACTACGCGGAACGCCTCCTCACCGGCCTGGAGCACCTCGACTGGTCCGACCGGGTCAAGACCATGCAGCGCAACTGGATCGGGAAGTCCGAAGGAGCGGAGGTGTTCTTCCGCGTCGATGCGCTGGTCGAACCGATCCCGGTCTTCACCACGCGGCCCGACACCCTCTTCGGCGCCACGTTCCTGGCGCTCGCGCCCGAGCATCCGGCGGCCGCGCGCCTTGCGGAGCGTTCTCCGAAGGCCGACGATCTCCTGCGCTTCATTGAGCGGATCCGGCGGACGTCGCGACTGGAGCGCGAGTCGGACACCGGCGAGAAGGAGGGGATGGACACGGGCATCACCGCCCTGAACCCCGCGACGGGTGAAGCCATCCCGGTGTGGCTGGCGAATTTCGTGCTGCCCGACTACGGCACCGGCGCGATCATGGGAGTCCCGGCCCACGACCAGCGCGACTTCGAGTTCGCCCGGCGGTACGGGCTGACGATCCGGCCCGTCTATCACGGCGAGGCCGGCGAGCCGAATGCGGAGGAGATGACGGCCGCGGTTCCCGACGGCGGCGTGCTGTACGGCTCGGCAGACTGGAACGGGATCCCGAATGGCCCGGAGGCGATCAGGACCGCGATCGAGTGGATCGAAGCCCGCGGGCTCGGGAAAGGGCGGGTCGGCTACCGCCTGCGGGACTGGCTGATCTCCCGGCAGCGCTACTGGGGCACTCCGATTCCCGCGGTGCACTGCCCGGCGTGCGGCGTCCTCCCGGTGCCGGACGACCAGCTGCCGGTCCTGCTCCCCGAAGACGTCGCGTTCCGCGGAGCGGAGGGCAATCCTCTCGAACAGTCCGAGGCGTTCGTCGCAACGACGTGCCCCGGCTGCGGAGGGCCCGCGCGGCGCGAAACCGACACGATGGACACGTTCGTCGATTCCTCCTGGTACTACCTCCGGTTCTTGAACCCCGGGGACACGACCCGCATGGTGGACACGGACCGGGCGGCGAAATGGATGCCGGTCGATCAGTACGTCGGCGGGATCGAGCACGCGATTCTGCACCTCCTCTACGCGCGGTTCATCTGCCGCGTGCTGAAGGATCTCGGGCTCGTCACGCTCGAGGAGCCTTTCGCCCGCCTGTTCAACCAGGGGATGATCACGAAGCTGAATCCCGCGACCGGCAAGATTGAGAAGATGTCGAAGTCGCGCGGAAATACCGTTTCGCCGGACGAGCTCATTGCGCGCTTCGGCGCCGACACGGTGCGCGTTTACACGCTGTTCATCGGACCGCCGGAAAAGGAATCGGAGTGGTCCGAAGAGGGCGTCGCCGGAGGGTGGCGGTTTCTCCAGCGCGTCCACGATGTCTGCAGCCGCGCGTCGGCTCTGCCGCTCGGGGAGCGCCCGGCGGACTCGCCGCTGACCCGGCTCGGCCATCGAACGATCCAGCGGGTGACCGAGGACGCCCGCCGCTTCCATTTCCACACCGCGGTCGCTGCCCTGATGGAATTCCAGCGGGGCCTCGCCGAGGCGATGGACGCCGGTGAAGAAGCCCCCGCCACCGCGCGCTGGGGGGCCGAGATCCTCATACAGCTGCTGCATCCAATCGCGCCGCACTTGACCGACGAATGGTGGGAGCGTTTCGGGCATCGCACCTTCCTGGTGGACTCCTCATGGCCCGAGTTCGACCCGGCGCTCGCGACGACCGAGCGCGTCACGCTCGTGGTCCAGGTGAACGGAAAAGTCCGCGGACGCCTGGACGTCGAGCGCGGCGCTCCCGAGCCGGACGCGCTGGCTCTCGCCCGCGCGGACGAGAAGATCCGGTCGTGGATCGAGGGCAAGGAGATCGCCCGCACGGTCTACGTGCCCGACCGCCTTTTGAACCTGGTCCTGCGGTGAAAGGGACCGGAGTCGAGGGATGGCGGTGCGGCCGCCCGTCGGCATTCGTTGTGGTCGTTCTGCTCGTTCTGTCGTTTCTGACGCTCGAAGGCGCCGGCTGCGGCTACTCGCTCGTCGGCACGAGCTCGACACTTCCGCCTACGATCAAGGCCGTCCAGTTCCAGACGCTCCTGAACCAGACGTCCCGCGTTGGGGTCGAACAGCGCCTTTCGCGCGAAATCACGCGGGAGCTGGCGAGCCGGGGGAGGTTCTCCGTGCAGTCTGGCGCGGCGGGCGCCGACGCCGTCCTGACCGGGGCCGTCATCGGGTTCGATTTCTACCCGGTCGCGTTCGACGAGCAGGGGCGCGCGAAGGAATACCAGGTTCGGATCACGGCGCGCGTCTCCCTGAAGAGCACGGCGGACGAAAAGGTTCTCTGGGAGAACCCCTCGTACTCGTTCCAGGAAAACTACTCGTTCTCGACGAGCGCCGCGTCCTACGTCGATCGGGAGAACGAGGCGATTGACCGGGTCGCCGAGCGATTCGCCGAAAGCCTTGTGGCGAACCTGCTCGAGGGGTTTTGAGGTAAGGCGAAGGGCGAAAACCTCTCGCCGATTGTCCGATCTACTTCTTCGCCGCTGCCGCCGACGCCTTCTTGGCCAGGCGCGACTTGTAGCGAGCGGCCGCGTTGCGGTGGATGACGCCTTTCTTCAGTGCCTTATCGATCTCAGAGATCGTCGCGGGGACCTTCGATGCGGCTTCGGCGGGCGCCGTGGCGCGATGTTCCTTGAGAGCGGTGCGCAGCCGGGAGCGGATGCCCCGGTTCTTTGCCTGCCTCTTCGCGGTCTGTCGGATTCGTTTTTCTGCGGACTTGATGTTCGCCATCTCGATCGCTCCTCGTAATTGAAATCTGTCGTGAAGACGAAAGCCGGAGGGGTACGCCCTCCGGCCTCAGGTTCTGTTCCCGGCCGCCGATCCTATCGGACTTCGACGCCGAGACTCTTCAGTTTCGCGCGGGCAAGCCGCGACTCTTCGGCGGAGGGGTACTCGTGGATCGCGTACTGGAGCTCGACGACCGCTTCGGCCTTCTGTCCGAGCTCCAGCAGCGCATAGCCCTTCTTCAGGAATGCCGCCGCCGCCTTGTCGCTCTTCGGCCACTGTTTCAGGACCCTGTCGAAGTCGCCGATCGCCTCTTTGTATTTCTTCTGGGCGTAATGGCACTCGCCCACCCAGTACTGGGCGTTGTCGGTGAGGTCTGTGTTCGGATACGCCTCGACGTATTCCTGGAATCCCTGGATTGCGAGCGCGTAGCGGCCCTTGCCGTAGTCCCCGTACGCGGAGTCGTAGAGCTCGGAGGGGGAGGGACGGCCTCCGCTGTTGCCCGAGGCGGGCCGCACGACCGCCGTATCGGCGGGGGGAGGCTGCAAAGGTCCGGGACGGCCCGGCACGGGCGAGCCGGTGAAGGGCGAAGGCGAATTGGAAGACGAGTTCCCTCGCATCCGCACCAGGTCGCCCTGGGTCTCCGCGATCTGCTGCGAGAGCTGGGAGAGCCGCCGGTTCGTATCCTCGAGCTTGGCTTCCAGTTGCTCCATCTTGGTCGTCAGCTCGCCTAAGCGAACGCCGGTGTCGGCGTTGCTTTTCAACAGCTGGCTCGTCTGGGCCGCGACGCTCGTGTTCAGCTTCGCGACTTCTTCCTTGCTCGAAGATTTCCGCTCGAGCGCCTGGATCTGCGTTTCGATGTCGGTCATCTGGCGGTGCAGCCCCTCGATGTCGCTCGAGGAAACGCATCCCGCGCCGGCCAGCACGGCCGACGCGAGAAGGAGGGACAGAACGAGGGTACGCCGGGGCAAGATCATGTCTGTTATTTGGCCGTGAAGAGGAAGTGCGCGCGGCGGTTCTGCTGCCAGCACTCTTCGGTCTCGGCGTTGCAGAAGGGCCGCTCTTTGCCGTAGGACACGGTGCGGATGCGGGAACCGTCGATGCCGAGCGACGTCAGATATTCCCGCGCGGCGTTCGCGCGCCGGTCGCCGAGCGCGAGGTTGTACTCTGTCGTGCCGCGGCTGTCGCAGTGCCCTTCGATCAGGAACTGCGTCGTCGGGTGGCCCTTCAGCCAGGTCGCGTTCGCGGCGAGCGCCGTGCGCGCGTCATCGCGAAGGTCCGCCTGGTTGTAGTCGAAGAAAGCGTCCTGGAGGTACCCGCGGCGGTTCATCTCCTCGACGCTGCCGGGAAGCGCGTCGCTCGATACGTCCTGCGGCCTGGGATTGGAAGGCGGCGACACTCTTGTTTCGGAAGGCGAAGTCGGAGACTCTGACGGCCTCGCGGACTCCGTGGTGGTGGGGGGCTTCTTCTTGCACGCGGCGAATGGCAGCACCGCCGCCAGCACGAACATCACCGCAAGGGGCTTAAACCAGTTCCTCTTCATTCCCGTCTCCTTGTCTTAAAAGCGGCTTGGGCGCGAGCAAACGCGCGTAGCCATAAAGTATAGCAATACGAAGCTCTTGCATGCTCAGGGAAGCCACACGGGCTGCGTGTTGGACCCCCCGCCGCTCGTCAACTGACGCTTGTTCTTCCCGTCCGCGGCATCCATTGTGTAGATCTGGGTGGATCCCGCGCGGCGCGCCTGATACACGATCTTCGTGCCGTCCGGAGACCAGGCCGGGTGCCCGTTCGCGCCCTCCGAGGTCAGCTGCACCGTGTTTCCGGTCGCAAAGGCCATCACACAGATGTTGAAGTCGCCCTCGTTCCGGCAGGCGAACGCGATCCTGTCCCCCTGCGGCGACCAGGCCGCCTCGTCGTTCCAGTTTCCGGCAAAGGTCATGCGACGCGCGCTCGTCCCCTCGGCGTCCATCACCCAGATCTGCGGCGTCCCCGTCTGATCCGAGGTGTAGAGGATCTGCCGTCCGGTCGGAGACCAGTCGGGGGACGCTTCGAGGGCGCGCGTGCTGGTCAGGCGCCGCACTCCGCCTCCGGAGGAATTCATCACGTAGATGTCGGGGTTGCCCTTCGACGAGCCAGAGAATGCGATCAGGGAACCGTCGGGCGAGACAGCCGGCGAGGCGTTCAGCTCGAGGCCGGTTGAAAGCTCGCGCTGCCCGCTTCCGTCCGGGCCCATCGTCCAGATCTGCGGGTAGCGGTGGACATAGCTCGTGAAGACGACTTTTCCGCCGTGAAAATCGGGGTTCAGGATGAGCGAATGGTGGTTCGTCAGACGGCGCGGATTGCGGCCGTCGAAGTCCATCGCGTAGATCTCCTTGTTCCTTGCCCCGTCCCGGTCCGACACGAACAGGATTGTCGAAAGGAAAGTACCCGCCTTGCCCGTGAACTCCTTGATGAGGTCGTTCGCGACCGTGTGCGCGATGCGCTCGACGTACGTCGCACCACCCGAGTAGCGCCGTCCGAAGATGAGCTTTCGCGACTTCAGGTCCCACACGCGCGCTTCGACCGAGACGCGGTCTCCGGCCACCTCGCCGCGCGTGTCGACGAGGACTTCCGCGCCGGTCGCGAGCCAGCGTCCGGCCGCTTCACTCGTCGCGACGTCACGGGACCCGGACGGGTCGGTCCGCGCTTCGGTTACGACGAAGGCGTTCGAGTACTCGAGGTCGGAGCGCAGCGTCGCGGTGAACGGCTCGGACACCCGCGACTGGAGCGCCGCGACGCCCGGGGCGAGAAGCGGCGGGACCGCCAGGGACATCTTGCGGCCGCTCGGGGCGGTGATCACAATGACGCCGCCCTCGGTTTTCGGAGCCGTCGGGGTCGGCTGGGCGACCGCCGCCGATGCGATTCCCGCCACGAGCACGGACAGAATCCACCGGCGTATCGGGAAGGCGCGCCTCATTCGAAAAGCACCGACAGCCCGACGCGATTCGACTGGAACTCGGAAGGAAGCGGCGGCAGAGGCGACGAGGCGAGCACGGCGCGCAGGGCGGCGCGATCGACGAATGGCAGCCCGCTCGACGTGACGACTTCCGCGTCCGAGATGGTTCCATCATGCTGGATCGTGAAATGGACGACCGGCGACGTGGGGATCGAGGTGGCGGGCTTGAACCAGTTCGTCTCGATCGCGATCTTCACGCGTTCGTAGTAGTACGGATAGTTGAAGCCCGGCTGGTCGAACGTCAGCCCGCCCACTCCCGCCCCGGCTCCATTGCCGCTTCCGGAGCCGGTTCCCGCGGACCCGTTTGAAGGCGCGGGCGCGCCGGTGGCGGGGTGCCCGGACGCCGGCACCTTCGACTTGCCTTTCGGATCGCTGAACGCCGGAAGCGGCGGGTTCTTCTTCGTGTCCTCGCGCGCTGGAAGAAGCTTGGCTTTTTCAGAGGGGGGAGGAGGGACCTCGTCCGGCGGTTTGAGGATCTTCGGCTTCTCGGGCTCGGCGGCAGCGGGGGCCGGCGCCTGCGCGAGGTCGACCGCATGGCCGCGAAGCGATCCGGCGGACTGCAGGCGAACCGCGAGAGTGCGCCCGGGAACGAACCGCTTCGGAGATGAGAGCGAAGAGGCGATGAGCGCTATGCCCACGCCGGCGTGGAGAAGTATCGCAAGAGAGCCGCCCGTTGCCCACGGGAAGTCTTCGCGCTGACGGTCCGCGATGATCTGGCCGACGGCATCCATCCCTACTTGTACGTTTTTCGAGTGACCGGCGTCTCGGTAATCATTCCGAGATTTTCGATCCCCATGCGATTTAAAACGTCGAGGGTCTCGACCACCGTCCCGTAGGAGAGCGCGCGGTCGGCCTTGAGGAAAACCGTCCGATCTTTTCTCGACTTCAAGAACGCACCTAACCGGTCTTTAAGCAAGCCCCGGGCCACGGGCGTTTCGTTGATGTAGTAGAGACCGTCGCGGGTGATCGACAGGATGATCGGGTCCTGGACGCCCGACGGCAGATTGGTCGTCGCCGTCTTCGGCAGCGCCACCGCGACACCCTGGTGAAGCATCGGCGCCGTGACCATGAAGATGATCAGCAGCACGAGCATCACATCCACCAGCGGCGTGACATTGATGTCCGCCAGGTGGTCGTAGGGGTCGTCGGTGGTCCGATGGAAAGACATTAGGGAGTTGCGAACTAAATGTTGGGTGTCAGGTGTTGGAGGTTAACGGTTCAGCGTTGAGTGTTCTGCGTCAAAGTTAGAGAGCGATCATTCAGATCCTGGCACCCGAACCGGCTGTCCCGGGGACAAAGCCTCAACTCTGAACTCTCGACTTTCTGAGCTATGTGAAATTTCTCTCGGCGAGGTTGATGAACTCGAGCGCGAAATCCTCCATGCCGGCGCGCTGCTGCCGGACCTTGCCCATGAAGTAGTTGTAGGCGATGAGGGCGGGGATTGCTGCCGCGAGGCCCGCCGCCGTGTTGACGAGCGCTTCGGAAATCCCGGGCGCCACGGCCGCAATCGAAGTGGATCCCGTCTGGCCGATGGCGCGGAACGACTGCATGATTCCCCAGACGGTGCCGAAGAGCCCGATGAACGGACACGCGGAAGCGGTCGTCGCGAGGAACGGCATGTACCGCGTGAGGCGCGAAACCTCGACTCCGATCGCCCGCTCCAGCGCCCGCTCGACACCGGCGATGTTCTTGATCAGGAGCTTTCCGCCCGGGGAGACCGCCGCGGTCACCGCCGGGTCGTCCGGCCGGTTGGCCTTCACCTGAGCGTCGAGCTCCGCGTATCCCGCCTTGAAAAGGGTCGTCAGCGGCGAATCCATGAGCTCGGCGGAAATCGTGTTGACTTCCGAAAACCGCTTGGATTTCCGGAAAAATGCCACGAACTTGTCCGATTGTCCGCTCACCCGGCGCAGCCGCAGGAACTTCGTGAAGATGATCACCCACGAGATGAGCGAAAAAAGGAGCAGAATTCCAAGAACCACCTTCGCGGTGGGGCCGGTTTCGCGGAAGAAGACCAGGAGGGAGTCGCCGCCCGCCGGAAGAGTGTCGGTGCGGACTGGCTGTGCGAGGTCCGCGATCATCGTTTCCGAACGTAACATACGCACTGAGAGCGGTCAAAGGGAATGCGCCGTCGAAGAAAGGCGGTTGTGACGACAGTGAACAAGCTCGCGCGAAGCGCCGCCGGTCTCTCCGCGTCCGCGTCCGCGCGCGCGGTCGCCGGGGCGGCCGCTCTAGCCGCGCTTCTCTCGTCGGCGCTCCTCGCGGACCCCGGTCCGCCGAGCCTGACGGCGGCGATCCCCGCGTCCCCGATCGAGACGCTCGGAGTGGACAAAATCGTCGCGGGGATGAAGGGCTACGGCGTCTCCGATCTAGGCGACGGCAAGGGCGTCCAGCGGTTCGAGGTGCAGATTCTCGGTGTGATGAAGCGGTACGCGCCGCGTCAGGACCTGATCCTCGCGCGTGTGTCGGGCGCCGGGCTCGAGAGTTCCGGCATCATCGCCGGGATGAGCGGCAGCCCGATCTACGTCGAAGGACGCCTGGTCGGCGCGCTCGCGTACGGCTGGCCGTTCTCGAAGGACGCGATCTGCGGCATCACTCCGATCCAGAGCATGCTCGACATCCGCCACGCTCCCGCCGGCCCCCCCGTGCCCATCGGAGGGTCCGCTTCCGGCGCGCAGGCCTCCGCCGCGGGTGGAGCTCCCGCGGCGGGAGGGGGATCGATCACCACCGCCGCGTTCATGCAGGCTTTTTCTTCCGGGCGTTTTCGCGAACAGATGGAGGCGCTCGTCCAGCCGCTCCGCGCCCGGCCTGCCGAGGGGATGGCGGCGCTGCCGATTCCCGTGTCGTTCTCCGGAGCGGGCGCCGGGGGAAAGCTCTTCGATCGCGTCGCCGAGGCGGCGGGCTGGATGGCGGCGCCGTCAGGTGCCTCGGCGCGCCCGGCCACGAAACCGGTCCCGGGAGCGGCTCCGCCCGCCGGGCTTCTGCCGGGATCGGCAGTCGCCGCGCAGCTTCTCTCGGGCGACATGGATCTGGCGGCGACTGGCACCGTCACGTGGGTCGAGGGAAATTCGGTCCTCGCGTTCGGCCATCCCTTTCTCTCGATGGGACCGGTCTCGATGCCGATGACGCAGGCGGAAGTTCTAACCGTCTTCCCCTCGCTCTACCGGTCATTCAAGTTCGCGGCGACCGGCCCGGTGATCGGTTCGATCACCCAGGACCGCTCGACCGGCATCCTCGGGACGTTCGGTACCCGCGCGCCGATGGTGCCGATCACGCTGCGCATCTCCTCTGACGCGGGCGCGGGCATCGCGCCCCAGACGTACCGGTTCGAAGCGGTTCACAACTCGATGCTGACGCCGATCCTCTCCGCTCTCGCGATCGACAACGTGGTCACGACTCTCGAGAAGCGCACGGGCGAGCGGACCCTGGTGTGGAAATCGACGATCCGGACGCCCGGCCGGACGATCCGGTGGAACTCGGTGTTTTCGGGGCTGTCGGCGCGAGAGGAGGCCGTGAGCTCGCTCGCGGTCCTGACGAATTACCTCATGGCGAACGAATTTCGCGACCTGACTATCCTCGGAATGGACGTCGAGATCTCCCACTCCGACCGCCTGCAGAGCGCGCGGGTCGTGCACGTCGAGGCGCGGAAGGAGAGGGTCCGGCCGGGAGAACAAGTGCCCGTGTGGGTCGACCTCGTCGACTTCCGGGGAAGCAGCCGGCGCGTCGTGATGACGCTGAAGGTCCCCGCCGACACGCCTCCCGGCACGCTGAACGTGTTCGTGGGCGACGGGACGTCCGCGACCGCGTACGATCTCGCCGCCGTCCCGCCTGATCCGCAGTCGCTCGACCAGGCGCTCGACTTCCTCGGGCGCATCCGTCCCGCGAACAGCCTGAACCTGCTCTCGTACAGGCGCGCTCCCGGCGCGATCGTAGGCGGAGAGCCGCTGCCCTCGCTGCCTCCCTCCGTCACGGCGATCCTGCGCGACCGAGGTCCGGGCGAGGCCTCGACCCCCGACCTCGGTTTCGTACGGCTCCAGTCCGAGACGCTCGAACAGCCCGTGCCGGTCACCGGGTCGGTCCGCCTGCACGTCGAAGTGATCCCCGCGATCTGGTGAGGCCCCGCATGAAGCTGCGATTGCGATTCGGCGCGATGGTTGTGTGCGCGCTCGCCGCGGGTGCGTCGGCAGCTCTCGGGGCGGCGACCCGGATCTGGGTGTCGGACTCGAGCTCGGACTTCTCGCTCGGTGAAGCGCGAGGCATCGCGGTGACGATCGACGGCTCCCTGGTGCTTTCCCGCTCGACAAAGCGCGTGGAGGGCATTTCCGAGGCGTCGCTTTTTGCGGTGGTGTCGGGGAGCGACGGATTGTCGTACGTCGGGACCGGCGACAACGGCCGGATCCTCCGCGTCTCGGGCGTCGGGAAGGTCGACACCCTGGCGACGTTGACCGAGAAGGAAGTGACGGCGCTGGCCGTTGGCCCGGACGGCGCGATCTACGCTGGCGGTTCGCCGGGAGGAAAAGTTTACCGGATCGAGGATGGCAAGCCCGTCCTCTATTACGCCTCCGGGGCGCGGTACGTCTGGGCTCTCGCGTTCTCCGAAGGGCGGCTCTACGTCGGCACCGGGCTTCCCGGGGAGATCCACCGCGTCTCGGCCGCTTTGAAAGGCGAACGCATCCATACGACCCCCGACGCGCACGTCCGGACTCTCTATGCCGACTCGCGCCATCGCGTGTGGGCCGGGACGTCCGGATCCGGACTCGTTCTCCGCGTCGATCCGTCCGGCGCCGTCTCGACGATGTACGACTCGTCCAAGACGGAGGTCACCGCGATCGCGTCGAGCGGAGACGGACGCGTGTGGGTCGCGGCTGGATCTTCCGACGCGTCCTCCTCGAGCTCGGAACCGATTTCGGCGCCGTCCGCGACTCCAGCCACGCCGGCGTCCAAAACGGCGAGCGCGCGCGATGACGACGGCAAGGAAAAGGCGGAGGTCACCGTCTCGGTCTCGACACCGCGCCTGGCCCCGCCGACATCCGCGTCGTCGAAGTCCGGGTATTCGTCCGAGGTCCTGCTGTTCGAAGAAGGGGAGCCCGCTCGGCCCGTGTGGAGCAGCTCCTCGGAGCTCGTGTTCGGGCTGTCGCCGGACACCGACCCGGCGTCGGTGCTCGCTTCGACCGGGCCGAACGGGAAGTTGTACCGGGTCGCGATCGGCAGGTCTGCGCTCGAGCGCACGTTCGACGAAAAGCAGGTGACCTCGGTCGGCGGAGATTTGATCGGCACCAACTCTGCGACGGGCGTTTACCGGCTGGCAGCCGGTGCCCGGACGGGCGAATGGGTCTCCGCGGTGAAGGACACCGGCCGCACCAGCCGCTTCGGCGCATTCCGCTGGGAAGGCGACGTCCCCGCGGGAACGCGCGTCGAGTTCGCGTTTCGTTCCGGCGAGTCGTCCGCGCCCGACAACACGTGGAGCCCGTGGACCCCGTTCGCCGAGCGCCAGCGCGCCGACCGGAACCCCGCGCCCGCCGCGCGGTACATGCAGATCAAGGTTCGCATGAGCAGTGACGGCTCCCGGGTCCCGGCGGTCCGCCGCATCGAAGCCGCTTACCGCAACCGCAACGCGGCCCCCGCGGTCGACACGTTCACCGCGCTCCTTCCGAACGAGGTCTATGCCCGGTCCGCGTCCGGCGGCTCCAACATCTTCGAGACGACCGCGCCGGACGAAAAGGGCATCTTCACGAGCCTCGAGGAACCCCGGGCCGAAGGCGCTCCTCGTCGCCTCCTCCGGAAGGGTTACCGAACGCTGACCTGGCGCGCGACCGACGCCGACTCCGACACTCTCTCGTACGACATCGAGTTCCGGCCGGTCTCGTCCACCCGATGGATGCTGCTGCGCCGGAACCTGAAGGAGACGTTCTACTCTTTCGACACGACCTCTCTCCCCGACGGCGACTACGTTTTTCGGCTGATCGCGTCGGACGCGGAGGCGAATCCCGAAGAGAAGAAGACCGGGTCGAAGGACTCCTCTCCGGTCCGAGTCGACAATACGCCGCCCGTGATCCGCCGGATCGGGTCGAACGGCTCGACGTTCGAATTCGAAGCGACGGACGCCGCGTCGCCGATCCTGGAAGCCGAGTACAGCATCGACTCGAAGGAGTGGGTGCGGGTCGAGCCGAAGGACGGCCTTTCCGATTCGATGCAGGAGTCCTATGCGATCCCTCTCGACGCGAAGCTGCGCGGAGGATTTCTGCTGATCCGCGTGAACGACGCGTCCCGCAACGTCGCGGCCGCGAGCTTTTCGCTTTCGGAAAATTAGCTCGCCGGTTTCCGCGTCGAACCCGCGCTGCGGGGCTCTGAACATCTCAACCCTGCAACCGAAGCGCGCCGCCTCATAATGCGAGGATCGTGAAGATGCGCCTCGCCGGGTCCCTGGCCCGGGTCTGTCTGGCCGTGCTGTGCTTCGCTCCGGCGTGCCGGGACCGGGCGGGCGCCGCGGATCCCGCCGGTCCAACGGCGGGTGCCGCAAAATCCTCTCGCGCTTCCGCCTCTCCGTCGCTCCTCGGCTATCTCGACGAGTCGCGCCTCGGCACGCCGCGGGAGGGAGGCACACTCCGTCGCCGGCTCCTGGGCGATCCGGCGACTTTGAACGCCGTGATGCAGTCCGGCGCCCCGGAGCAGGAGGTGCTCCAGTACGTCTCGCGCAACCTTCTCGATTTCGATTCGCGGATGCAGCTCGTGCCCGGTCTCGCGGAAAGCTACGCGGTGTCGGCGGACGGGCGGTCCTACACCTTCACCATCCGGAAAGACGCGGTCTGGGAAGACGGTCTGCCCGTCACGGCGGCGGACGCGGTCTTTACGATCCGTTCAATCGTCGATCCCCACGTGCCGTCGCCGGTGTTCAAGTCCGTTTTCGACGGGCTCGTCTCGGTCGAAGCTTCGGGGGAGCGGTCGTTCACGGCCCGTTTTCGCGAGCCATACGCGTACCGGGCGATGGCGTTCGTTCTCCCGGTCCTGCCGCAGCGGCGTTTCTCGGGTATCGACTTCCTCCGTGCGCCGGACAATCGAGCGCCGCTCGCGAACGGACCGTACAGGCTCGCATCGTGGCGCGCCCAGGACGAGATCGTGCTGGAACGGAACCCGAAAGCCTGGGGCCCTCCCGGACATTTCGACCGGGTCGTCTTCAAGATCCTGCCGGAAGACTCCGTCAGCTATCGCGCGCTGACCGGCGGCGGGGTGGACGAGACGCGGCTCGACACGTCGGGCAGGCAGCGCGCCGTCTCGGACCCCGCCTTTCGCTCCTGCTGCCGGATGGTCGAGTACTACGACCTCGGCTGGAACTACATCGCATTGAACAATCGATCGCCGCTCTTTTCCGATCCCGCCGTGCGGAGGGCGCTCACGATGCTCCTCGATCGCGCGGCGATCGTCCGCGGGCTTTTCCGCGGCTCCGCGCGGATCATCTCGGGCCCGTGGGCGCCGGATTCACCCGCCTACGACCCCTCCGTCCCTCCACTGCCCTTCGACCCGGCGGCAGCCGCCGCGCTGCTCGACGGCGCGGGATGGCGGGACACCAACGGGGACGGGACGCGGGACCGCGCCGGACGGGAGTTCGTTTTCGATCTCCTCGTCTCTTCGGGAACGACGACCGGGCGCCAGATAGACGAAACGTTCGCGGCGGAGCTCTCACGGGCAGGGATCCACGCGCGCCTCCGCTCGCTCGAATGGGCGTCTTTCACCGAGCGCGTCGACGCGGGCAACTTCGAGGCCGCCTCTCTCGCGTGGTCGGCCTCGGACCCGAACCCGGACCCCTACCCTTACTGGCACTCGTCTCAGTGGCCTCCGCAGGGTTTGAACAGCGGGTTTTACCGGAACGCGGAGGCGGACCGGCTGATGGATGCGGCGCGCCGGGAACCGAACGTCGACCGCCGCAACGCGACGTACCACCGGCTGCACCGGATCTTCCGCGACGACGCCCCGGTGGTCTTCGTCGCGACCTCCACTCAGAAGTTCGGGTTTCGCAACCGGGTGCGCGGGCTCGTCACGTCGCCTCTCGGACTGTTCGGCGTCTGGCCGGGACCGGCCGGGTGGTGGGCTGAGGATGCCGGGGGCGGCGCTCCCGCTCCCGCTTCAGCGGAGTCGACGCCGGGGAGCGGGCATTGACGCGATACATCGTCCGGCGCCTGCTGCTCGCGATCCCGACGCTCGCCGGCATCGTGGTCCTCGTGTTCTTCCTGCTTCACCTTGCGCCGGGAAGTCCGATGAGCGCCGCCGGCGGCGAATCCGGGAGGCGCATGTCGCAACGAGCCGCGGAGGAGATGCGGAAAGTGTACGGTCTCGACCGGCCGCTCCCGGAGCGCTTCGGCAAATGGGTGAGCCGCGTCGCCCGCCTCGATTTCGGGGAGTCATTCGTCGATCGCCGGCCGGTTCTCGACAGGATCGACGAGGCCCTGCCGTACACGCTGCTATTGAACGGTCTGGCCCTTCTTCTGACTCTCGCAATCGCGGTCCCGCTCGGGGTGGTCACGGGTGGCCGGCCGGACGGTCCTCTCGACCGCGTCTCCGGGCCGCTCCTCTTCGCTCTCTACTCGTTGCCCGCTTTCTGGGCGGCGCTTCTCCTGCAGACGCTCTTCTCCGTTCGACTTCAATGGCTGCCGCTCTACGGCGTGTCTTCGGATTCGCCGGCCGGGAGCGAATTTGCGGATCGGGCCGCCCACCTCGTTCTGCCGGTCGTCTGCCTGACCTATGGATCGCTCGCGTTCTACGCGCGCCTGATCCGGGCGAGCGTCGCGGAGACCCGCAACGCCGACTACGTCCTCGCGGCGCGGGCACGAGGCCTCTCCCGCCGGGAAGCGCTCTGGAAGCACGCGTTCCGGAACGCGCTGCTTCCGCTCGTGACCCTTCTGGGACTCGTGCTTCCGGGGCTTCTCTCGGGAAGCGTCATCATCGAGAAGATTTTCGCGTGGCCCGGCCTCGGGCGCCTCTATTTTGACTCGATCCTGTCCCGCGATTATCCGGTCGTCCTCGCCCTCTCTCTGCTCGGCGCGGTCGCGACTCTCGTCCTGACCCTCGCCGCCGACATCGCGGGCGCCGCGGTCGATCCCCGCGTGCGCGACGGAACGATCGGATGAGCGCGATCCCGGCTCTTATTCTTCCGGTGCGCCCCCGGCGCTCCCTCCCGGGCACCGCGCGCGTCGCGTTGGGGGTGGTCGTCTTTCTCTGGATCGTGGCCGCGCTTTCTCCTCTCGTCTCCACCCGCGCGGGAGACATCCGCTTGAACGAGAGGCTCCTGGCGCCGTCCCGCGCGCATCCGTTCGGCACCGACGACCTCGGCCGGGATCTCTTCGCGCGGGTCGTCGCCGCGACGCCGATCTCGCTCGCCATCGGAACGACCGCTGCCGCCGTATCGGTCGTGGTGGGCTTCGCGATCGGCGCCGCCGCCGGCTGGTTCGGCGGGGTAACCGACCTGCTCCTCTCTCGCGGCGTCGAGGTCGTCCTCTGCTTTCCGGTGCTGTTTCTCCTGCTCGCGCTCGCCGCGTTTCTTCCGCCCTCGCCCGCGACCGTTATTCTGGCGATCGGATTGACGACCTGGCCCGGCGACGCCCGTTTCGCCCGCGCCGAGATCCTGAAAGCGCGGGACCTCGACTACACCCGGGCCGCGCGCGCGGCCGGCGCCACGACGCGGCGGATCCTGCTGCGGCACCTTCTTCCCGTCGCCGCGCCCCCGCTCCTGGTTTCCGCGGCGTTCGGTGTCGGCTGGGCGATCCTGGCGGAAGCCGCGCTCTCGTTTCTCGGCGTAGGGCTTCCGCCGCCCATGGCGTCCTGGGGAGGGATCCTGGCGGTCGCGCCGGCGTACATCGACGAAGCGTGGTGGATCGCTCTCTTCCCGGGCGTTGCCCTGTTCGTGACCGTCGCCGCCTATAATCTGCTCGCCGAAGGGCTGCGGGCAGCGACGACGGAGAAAGTGAACCGATGACCGAGCGCGTGGCCCTCTACCCCGGTTCGTTTGACCCGCTGACGAACGGGCACCTCGACATCCTGTCCCGGGCCCGCCGCCTCGCCGACCGGGTCGTGGTCGCGATCCTCGAGAACGACGTCAAGACCCCGCTTTTCTCGATCGCCGAGCGCCTCGAGATGATCCGCGAGATCGTCGGCGACGATCCGTCGACGCCCGTCCTCTCCTTCCAGGGGCTGCTCGTCGATTTCGCGCGCGATAAGGGAGCGACTCTGATCGTCCGGGGGCTGCGCGCGGTTTCCGACTACGAGTACGAGCTCCAGATGGCGCTGATGAATCGCCGGCTGTCCCCGGGCGTGGAGACCGTGTTCCTCATGGCGAAGGAGGAGTACTCGTACGTCTCGAGCCGTCTCGTGAAGGAAGTGGCCCGCCTAGGGGCCGACGTTCGCGGCCTCGTTCCGGATCCCGTCCTGCGGCGCCTGGTCGGCAAGTTTTGACGGGCGCTTCCTCTCTGCGCGTCGTCGAAACCGGCATCCGGGTTCGGTATGCCGAGACCGACCGGATGGGAATCGTCTACCACGCCCACTACATCGTCTGGTTCGAGATCGGCCGCACGGAATTCTGCCGGGCAGCCGGACTTCCCTACCGGAAAATCGAGGAGGCGGGGCTGCTCATCCTCGTCACCGGGGTCGAGTGCACCTATCGGCGGTCGGCGCGTTACGACGACGAGATCCTGATCCAGGCGCGCATGCCCGAGCTCTCGGGCCGTGGGCTCTCGTTCGCGTACGAGATCCTCGGGCCGGACGGCTCGCGGCTCGCGGACGGCAGAACGCGGCACGTGTTCGCCGACTCCGACGGGAGGCCTCGCCGCGCGCCCGATGAGATCGTGGCGCCCCTGGCCCGATTTCGCGAGGAGTCCTGACGGGCCGCGAAACCGCGCGGAGGTTTCGGGCGTAGATGCAGTGGGGGAATCATGAACAAAGCGACGTTTGGCGCGGGATGCTTCTGGGGAGTCGAGGCCGCTTTCCGCCAGGTGCCCGGCGTCCTCTCGACGGCCGTCGGATATTCCGGCGGGAATCTCCAGGATCCGACGTATCGCGACGTCTGCGGCGGCCGCACCGGGCACGCCGAGGTGGTGGACGTCGAGTACGACCCGGCCCGGGTCTCGTATGACCGGCTGCTGGACGTGTTCTGGGAGAACCACGACCCCACGACGCTGAACCGGCAGGGGCCGGACGTGGGCGAGCAGTACCGGTCGGCCGTGTTCTTTCACGACGCCGAGCAGGAAGAGGCGGCGCGCGCTTCGAAAGAGAAGCTCGAGAAATCGGGCCGGTACCGCCGTCCGGTCGTCACGGAGATCACGCCCGCCGCGCAGTTCTGGCGAGCCGAGGACTACCACCAGCAGTACCTGGAGAAGAGAGGGCTCGCGAGCTGCAAGATCTAGCGGGGCGGGAATCGGGAATCGGAAATCGGGAATCGACCGGATTGGAACGGGCGGGAATCCTGAATGGGAATTGCGAACCCGCCGGGAACGGCCGAGGCAACCTGAATCAGCTCCGGGGCTTTCGATTCCCGATTCCCGATTCCCGATTCCCGTTTTCCGATTCCCGTTTTCCGAACCCATACCTCGCGATCGTCCACAGGATTTTGTAGCCCGCGCGCAGGGTGCCCGAGACCGTGCCGGTGATCTTCGACACGCCCACCCGCCGCCGGTAAGAGACCGGCACCTCCGCGATCGAGAGTCCGAGCCGGACGGCCTTGACCTGCATCTCGCACGTCCAGCCGAAGTTCGTATCCTCCATGCCGATCCGGCGGTAGGCATCCCATCGGATCGCGCGGAACGGGCCGAGGTCCGTGTAGCGGTGCCCGTACAGCAGCCGGATGAGGAAGCAGGCGAGCAGGTTTCCGAACCGGGCCTGGGGGAGAAGAGCGCCCGCTTCGCGGCGGCCGAGCGCGCGGGACCCGATCACGAGGTCGGCCCCCGCTTCGATCTCGGCGAGCAGGAGCGGCAGCTCCTCGGGGTGATCCGAGTAGTCCCCGTCCAGGAACACCAGGACGTCCGGCGGATCGGCCTCGAGCGCCGCGACTCCCGCGAGGCATGCACTTCCGTAACCGCGGCGCGCCTCGCGCACGAGCCGGACCGGAAGGCCGCCTGCCACGAGGGACGTGTCATCTGTGGAGCCGTTGTCGACCACGACGATCTCGCCAACCGGCGGCCGCGGAATTTCCGCGACGACCAGCGGGAGGGATTCCCTCTCGTTGAACACCGGGATCACGACAGCGGTCCTCATCGAGGCGACGCCGCCTGCGGTCCCCGCCGGACGGCCGAGACCCCGAGGCCCGCGAAGATCAGCGCCGCCGCGACACCCGTCCGCGCGGCGAACGTCTCGCGAAGGACGAGGACCGCGAGAACCGCCGCGATCAGGGGCTGGAGAAAGACATAGAACGCGACCTTCGACGCCTCCGTTCGCGCGAGAGACCAGGAGTTCCACAGGTAGGGGGCCACGGTGCAGAGGAGGACGATCGCCGCGGCGCCGCCCCACGCGTAGGCCGGAACAGCCGAAGGCTTGAACCGGAGCAGACCGGGCGACGCCACGAGGAGGATCGGGACAGCCCCGTAGACGAAAATCCGGGAGACGACCGTGCTCACGGGATAGATCGCCAGGATCGGCCGGGCAAGGACCAGGTAGCACGAGTACGACAGGGAGTTCGCGAGGATCAGGAGATCGCCTCGGAGGGTACCTCCGGCGAGTCGCACATGCCCGACATCCAGAAGCACCAGGACACCGGCTGTCGCGAGGCAGACCGCCATCAGACCCCGGGCCGTCAGCCTCTCCCGTCCGAGGATGACGGCCACCGCGAGGGTGAAGACGGGGATCGTCGCCGTCAGGATCGTCGTGTGGATCGCCGATGTCATCGAGAGCCCGAGGATGAACAGCATCTGGTTGAAGGAAACGCCGAGCAGGGCATAGAGCAGGACAGCGGGGCGATGCCTCGGCTCGAGCTCCCGCGCGCGCGCGAGGCGCCGGACGCCCTCGAGGATGAGCGCGGCCGCCACCACGCGGAACGCCGCGAGCACGAGGGCGGGAATGGCGGGTAGCACGAGCTTGCCGATGATCGGGAAGAGCGCGAATCCGGCCTGGGCGCCGAGGAGCGCCGCGTGCACCCGCCACGTCTCGTCGGACCGCCCCTCCCGCTGAGAAGGCGGCGCGTCCGGCGCGGGAGCTCCGCTCACGGGAAGGGGAGAGCCGAGGGAATCGCGGCGCGTTCCGGCGGCTTCGCCGATGCGAGGCGGTCTCCCGGCGCGATGTCGCGAAAGGCCCACCCGAGTCCGATCGCACCTCTCCGCGGAGACTGGACCGAAGTTGTCACCCGGCCGATCTCGATCTTTCCGGCCTCCTCGCCGGGCCGCGTCAGGATCGTCCCGGCCGGGATCGCTCCGTCCGGGAAGTAAAAACCAACGAGCCTGCGATTGACGCGCCCGTACGTCCTCAGCCGGGCGACGATCTCCTGCCCGACGTAGCACCCCTTTGTCGTCGAGATCGCCTCCGAGAGACCCACCTCGTCAGGCAGATGCGATTCGTCGGCGTCCTGCCCGAAGCGCGGCCGCCCGGCCTCGACGCGCAGGACCTCCGCCGACGCGTCATCGAGAGCGGTGAGGCCCGCGGCCGCCAGCCGCCCCGTCGCCGCCTCGAGCCCGGCGGCGGGAAGGAGCAGCTCGCTGACGAACTCCGCTTCGCCCGGCAGAGAGATCGAGTCCGCGGAGGCGGCGGAGGAGGGGAGCGGCGGGCCCACGATCCCGAAGCGCGCGAAGTCCCTGGAGCGGTCCTCGATCCCGACCTTCTGGAACACGGCGTATTTTTTGAGATGGGCGAGCACCGGCGCGCCGGAAGCCGCCGGCAGCAGAAGCCGCAACCGATCGGGCATTCCGATCAGGCGCGCCATGAAAAGAAGCTTCCCCTTCGGCGTCAATCCAGCCGTGGGGAGGACCTGCCCGAGTTCGACGAGCCGCACGTCCTGGGTGAGCTGTCCCTGGAGAAACGAGATCCGGTCGGGGCCCGTGACATCGAGAATCGCCGCGGCGCGTATCCGATACGAGGGGAGAGGAGCGGAGCCGGTTCCGTTCACCGCGGCCGGATCTCTGCGCGGATGAACGCGCGCGGGGAGTCGACGATATCGAGCGTCCGCATGCGGGTCGACATCCGGATGTTGTCGTCTTGCTTGTGATCGTCCACCGTATCGGTCTTAACCTCCGACTTCACCACCCGTCCCGATCTATCGTAGACGTCGACGGTGATCGAGATCCGGCACTTGCCCGATCCGCGATTCTCGACGTGGAAGTCCCACCACAGCCACGAAGTGTCGCTCGGATCCTCGTGTCTGGCTTTCCGGATGTCGTCGGCGTTCGGGTAGTTGCGCAGCGACACACTGCGAATCGAGCAGCCTCCGGACGTCCAGCCGAGGTTCGCCCGGCCGGCCTTCGGAACCGCGACCGACTTCTCGAACTCGGCCGCGCGGGCAGGGAGGGCCGTCAGGGCCGTAGCTGCCGCGAGAGCGAAGAGAGCGGGACCGAACCTGCGGAATCGCTTTTTCATTTCGCCATTCTCCTTCGTCGAGGCGCACCCTCGGAGCATTTCCCGCGGCGAGGGAGGGGGCGGCCGGAATGGATCGCGCGGCGTGCGCGTTCCTTCGCGTATTATCGCTTCCGTGGAAAACGCCGTCGAAGAGCCCGGCCGTCACGTGATCGACATCTTCATGATGTCCGTCAAGTGCGGGAACTGCGACACCTACCAGACCGTGATGCGGTTTACGAAACTCCCCGAGAAGAACGTGTACACGTACGAGTGCGAGAACGAGATCTGCGATCCGAACGTGACGCGGACGATCGTCGAGGTTCCGAGGCAAGTGGACAACTCCGTCAAGCGAGCCGAGGAGCTTCCCTATTACGACCGCGAGGAGAGCTCCGAGGTCTGATTCGCCGGCTCCCTCCTGCGGGCGAATTCCTGTAAAATGAATCGTTTATGAGTGCGACGATGACGACCCCTCAGCCGGGCCCTGCCCTGGCGCCGGATCTCTTAGCCCGCCTCCGAGGGAGGCTCGCCGCTTCCCCGGCGGTCGGCTCCCTCCATCCGGTCTTAGAAGAGATCTCGCTCGACTACGCCGTCCTGAAACTGCCTTACCGCGAAGAGGTCAGCAATGGCTCGGGTACGGTCCACGGCGGAATCCTGGCAACCCTGGCCGATACGGCCGTCGCCTTTGCACTCTCGACCAACTTCGACGGAAAGATGGGGTTCGCGACCGCGGACCTGACCATCCATTTTCTCCGTCGCGCACGAGGAGACGTCTGGGCGCGCGCCCGCATCGTCAAGAAGGGCCGCCGCATCAACATCGGAGACGTCGAGATCGTGGATGCGGGGGGCCGCCCGGTCGCCCGCGTTCTCGCCTCTTTTCTCCTGACGACCTCCTCGTTCGATTACGCACCGGAAGGAAAACCATGAACGACGACACCATCCCGTTTCCCGCGGCGGAAGAGGGGGGCGAAAAGAAAGCCCGCCGCCGCCGCGGCGGCGCGCGCCGCCACAAGGCGCGCCCCGCCGGAGCGCCCGAAGAGGCGAGAAACGGCGACCAGCCGCTTCCCTCGCCCGTCCCGGTGCTC